>JADHWZ010000048.1 GCA_016783225.1 Dehalococcoidia bacterium
TGCCTGCCTCCTCAGCGGCTGCTACCGGGTTCAAGCCTCCCAGGATGACCATCCCAATCCTATTGAGTTCCACTGGGATTTCGCACACTGGCTCACTGGTATTTCCCATCACCATCAGGCCTCCAATGCTCAGCTCATTTAGCTTAACCATCACTTCCTCGACTATCGGCCGGCACGCGGCCGGTATCTCTCGGAAATTAGCCAGTATTTTGCCCTCTCCCCTTTTGGCCACATCTCTCACGGAGGTCATCCTGGCTCTGATGAACACCTCCGAAGGATCCAAGGAAGAGCCAGCATAATGAATTAGCTCCACGAAGCGAAGGGGCTTGTGATTTCGGACCTGCAGTGTGCCACCGAACCGTGAGTCTATGGGCACACCGGCTTTCAGTAATGTGCCATTCATCACGACGCTACAGACAGTTGCCAGTCCCACCCTGTCCTCGGGAACAATTAGCTCACCCAGCTGTTCTCCCTCGTGAGCTACAGCTACCATGTCGCTGACGGACAGCCCTTCGGCGAAGACGGGCTTCATTGCCTGCAGCGCCTTATCAAATTTTCCCTTTGGGAAAAAGGAGACATTAACCGGGACCGAACCGGTGCCCTCATCCCAATCAAAGTTGGTACGGAAGGCAAGTAGTTCGATCCTGGCGATAGCAAGACCGACCTTGTCTCTGACCAGAGCATCGCCCAGCTCATCAACGCCAAGCTCGGTAATCAGCCGGCCATCCCGGCCCACCAGCCGGGTTAGTCCCCGCTCATCCATCAGTTTCAGGTGGTATCTTACTGCCCTTTCGCCCAGGTCGACCCCGTGGTCTCCTAAACGGCGAGCAATGACCCGAGCACCCAATGGTTCCTGGGAATCGCTCAGAACCCTCAGGATGGAGAGTAGTTTTCTCTCGACCTCTTGCGTTTCAACACCTATCACAATACCCCCATGGTCATCGATACGTTAGGCAGTAGGCAACCGTTTACCTACTATAACACAGGTGGGGAGTCCTGTCAACCGCTTATACCACAAAATGCATGGAAATTTTTGATCGACCCGCAGGTCAGGGTTTGAGTATGGCCTATCCTCTATTCCAGGTCGTGGTAGTCATTGCCTGTTCTCTTCAGGCATTGACTAAGGTCCACGGACACAGTAAGATTAATGACACACAATCGATTGCGCCGATGCAAGAGGGAGGCAAGATGTTAGCGCTCGAAGATATCAAGATTTTGGACCTCACTCATTTGGCACCCGGTGCCCTATGTACCATGATTTTGGGTGACTTGGGAGCCGACGTAATCAGAATTGAGGCCCCACCTGAGGTTAGTGGGCGGGGCGCAGGGTTGGGCTTGTCACCCAGGGGTGAAGAGGGCAGGAGACAGGCGGCATTTGACGCTCTCAATCGCAACAAAAGGAGTGTCGGACTCAATCTCAGGGATGAGACAGGCCGTCAGATATTCCACCAACTGGCGCAGACAGCCGACGTAATTGTGGAGGGTTTCAGGCCCGGGGTAGTCAAGAGGTTGGGGGTAGACTATGAAGCAATAAAGGCCATCAACCCTAGGGTTGTCTATTGCTCTCTGAGCGGTTACGGACAGGATGGTCCGTACAGCAACTTCTCAGGTCATGACGTCAACTACATATCTATAGCCGGTGCTCTTGACTTGATCGGCACTGCCGGTGGAACTCCCATTATCCCTCTGAACTTGTTAGCCGACTTTGCTGGTGCTTCGCTGCACGGCGTTATGGGCATTATGGCTGCCTTGATAGCCAGGAGCAAAACCGGTGCAGGACAATACGTAGATATAGCCTACGCAGATGGAGTCATTACCCTTCTGACTTGGTTCATGAGCAATCACTTCTCCAGCGGTGCTACGTTCAAGAAAGGTACAACGTGGTTTCATGGCGCTTATCCATATTATGGCGCATATGAAGCCAAGGATGGCAAATATGTCACCATTGGCTGTGTCGAACCTTGGTTCTGGGAGAACCTGTGTCGTGCTCTGGGTAAGGAGGAGTATATCCCGTACCACGTTTCCGCTGAGCACTTCCTTCACAAACCTGAAGGCGATAGATGGGACGAAATCTCTTCCCACCTTAAGCAAGCCTTTCTCACTAAGACCAGAGATGAGTGGTTTGACTTCCTAACCAAGAAGGATGTGCCGGTGGGCAAAGTCTACAGTCTGGACGAAGTATTTAGCGACCCGCAGCTGTTGCACCGTCAGATGCTGCTAGAAATTGAGCATCCCACCTTGGGCAAAGTGAAGCAACCCGGCATTGCCATCAAGCTGTCCGAGACTCCGGGCAAGGTCAGGAGGTTTTCGCCCATCTTCGGCGAGCACACTGAAGAGGTATTGCTGGAGTTGGGCTATACGGAAGCGCAAGTTGGTGAGTTGCGCCAGGCCAAGGTAATAGGCTAAAATTTCAACTGGAGGAGGTGAGACTATGACAGCTAAGGCCTTTGTGCTTATAGAGACGGAGGTGGGCAAGACCAAAGAGGTTGTCGCGGCCCTTCAGAATCAGAAAACGAAGGAGATAAAGTCGGTTGACCTTGTGACTGGCCCGTATGACATTATCGCCGTTGTTGAACATGACGACTTCAATGCCGTCGGGGGTCTCGTCACTGAAAAGATCCACCCCATACCCGGCATAAAAAGAACCGTGACCTGTCTGTCAATTCGCATATCCTAGCCACAACCGCAGGCTCATGGAATGTGTCTTTTGCCAGATTATCGCCGGGAAGATGCCTGCTGATATTGTCCATCAGGATGACGAATTCCTGGCTTTTCGGGATATCCAGCCTCAGGCGCCTATCCATGTTGTCATAATACCCAGGTCTCACATTGCTTCCATAACGGAACTCACCAACGAGCAGCAGGGCTTGATTGGTCGCCTTATTCTGCTGGCTGGGGAGCTAGCTGAGAAGGAAGGCATATCGGGACGCGGTTATCGCTTGGCAATGAACTGCGGTGCTGATGGTGGTCAGCTTGTGCCTCATCTTCACCTCCACGTCCTTGGTGGACGAAGATTAGATGACCAGCTCGGTTAGGACCTCTTGTCACCACTGGCGAGGGATTCCAGTCTTACTATTGCTTCCTCTATGGCTTCGTCTGGGGTAGAAGCGCCAGCGGTAACACCAATATGTTGCTTTCCTGAAAGCCAGCCCTCTTCTATTTCGGCAACTGTCTCTATCGAGTGAGTCTCCACTAAGGATGAACATACCTCGGCGAGACGCTGCGTGTTGGCACTGTTACGCCCGCCAACCACTATCATCAGTTCGCTTTTTCCAGCTAGCTCAAGGGCCGCTTCTTGACGTTTCTGTGTTTCCTGACAAAGTGTATTGATAATGCGCAATTCTCGGACATAGGGGGAAACACCACTAATGACCTTATGTGTGAACTCAGTAAACCGGGAGACACTCTGCGTAGTCTGGGACAGAATGCCCAGCCGTCGGGGCAGGCTGAAATTAGCTACTCCCTCTCCGTCCAGAGTGGCCACAGCTTTATCTCCCGCCCAGCCTAGCAGGCCTTTGACCTCAGGGTGGGTTGCCTCACCAAAGATAACAACCCCAAAGCCAGCTTCAGCCAGCTTGTGAGCCGCTTTCTGAGCACTGCGGACTATGGGGCAAGTGGTATCAATTACGCTAAGCCGCTGAGCCTGAATCTGTAACAGCAATTCGGGAGACACACCGTGAGAGGCAATAGCAACGATTCCGTCCTGAATCTGGTCAAGGTCGCTTACCACGTTGACTCCCATTTCAGCTAGCTTGGCGACCACCAGTCGGTTGTGCACAATTGGTCCCAGCGTTACTATTCCTTGGTGTTCCTTGGCTGCAGTCTCGATTATTTTGATAGCTCGCCTAACACCGAAGCAGAAGCCGAGCTCACGGGCTTTTTCAACTCTTGCCTTCGTCATATGCTTCTGCTCCGACAGGTGGCGCGACTGGCTCATATTTACCTCGGTACTCGGGAGGGAGGGCAGCAGCAAGTTGTCTCATTATGTAGTCGGTTAGCGATTGCAATTGGTCGTTGGTTACCTCACCCTCGACGGGTGGAAGCGTGAAAGGCTGGCCGAAGCTTATGGTGACCTTGGGACGGCTTAGCCAGCCCAGTCCTTTGAGCTTCTCCGTTCCATAGATACAAACAGGAATAAGGGGAGCTCCGCTGCGCAAGGCAATGATTGCACAACCATGATAGGCTTCTTTGAGCCGGCCAGCTTTGCTCCGCGTGCCCTCTGGATATATGCCGAAGACAAGACCTTCTGCGAGCACCTTTTCTGCGTACCGCATTGCCTCCTGTCTCTCCTCGGTACTCCCGCGACGGCGCACCGGAAAAGCTTCAGCAATGCGCATCAAGATACCGAAGATAGGGATGGGCCAGTAACGAAACAACTCCTCCTTGGCCATGACGATGCTGTCACGCGGCAGGATACTGATTATGTGTAAGGGCGGGTCTATCAGATTAAGGTGGTTGAAGACGGCGATAATTGGACCATTTTGGGGCAGGTTTTCCCTGCCTCTTATCTGGAAGCGAATTATACTTCTGAGCGCAGCTTCAACTGTGGGTTGGGCGATCTTAAAGGACACCTTGGAAGTCGGCCTGACTATCACCTCTTTCATTATTTCCTCCTGAAAGTGGACTTGGCCAAGATATAACCATGATGGCTGTTGCTTGTCGTTGTCAGGGTATCTGCGACGGTTGAGCCGGAGACAATCACGGAGTCTCGGTTTTTTGGCCTATATCCTAATATTATAAGCCACCATGTCAAGCCCTCAGTGCTGAGGTTAGAGCAGCAGAAACAAGCTAGTAGCCATAACCAGCATACCGGCCCCTATCCCTACCAGTACGATATGCTCTTTACCATATCGATGGGCCAGAGGCAGTATCTCGTCGAGGCTTATGTAGACCATTATGCCGGCCACGAAGGCCAAGCTGCTTGATAGAAGCGCCGGGGTCAGAAACGGAGATAGAATTGCATAACCGATGACTGCCCCTATGTAGATCGGTAATAGTCTTCGTTCATTCCCGCCCCTGCAATAATGATTGATTCTTTTCGTATTCGTATCCAAAGCGACAAGGAGTCCGGAATGCTGCCTGCAGAGTTTTCTATTTGGCCTTCCCTGCCTGTCTTGCCCGTCTATAAGCCAGACGATACTGGGGAACTCTGTCTTTCGTGACAAAATAGATGAGGGCAATAATCGTCCAAATTAAGGGTATGACTGCCCAAGCTACTTCTGAAAGGATGAAAGGGAAAATCCCTATTGCCATGTAGATAGACTGTAAGATGGTCAATGCCAGTGCCGCTACGAATCCCAGCTTTAACAAGGCCTGGTTCTTCTCCATATCTCGGTAGACAAAGAGAAGGCCAATCCCGCTATAAATCAACATCCCTATCCAAAAAAACCTTATCATGGCTAGCGCGGCACCAGTAAATGGGGTTGTGCCTGTCACTTAAGCAAGCTTAGGACCGGCAACAATCATGAAAACCGGTGTAGCTATAAAGACTATTCCGCCAACTAGCCAGATTCTCCTCCAGACATTCTTAGAAACCGTTCTATCTCACCTCGTAAACTCCCAATCATCACGCTGTTCTATTTGTAATCATTGCTTCCCACCGTATTTCACAGAATCAGATTTTGCAGGCTCCCAACAATAAGTGCTGCAGCTATCATTATTCCAGTCGCCTTTAGCATGTCTCTCGCCCCCAACTCCCGAGCCAGTATCACAAAGGTGGCCACACAAGGGAAAAACATAGCCAGAACGGTGCTACTTATGACCAGTTGCTTGGCGGTTAATGCCAGGGGAGCTAACATGCCAATAGCCACATCTTTACGCAGAAATCCCATAACCAGGGGGACAACTGCCTCCTTGGGCAGCCCCAACAGGCCGCTGACAACCGGGGCAGCAATATTGGCCATGAAATCAAAAGCCCCCAGGGTGTATAGAACATTTACCGCCAGCACAGCGCCAAGGACTATGGGCAAAGCTTCTCTAATGAAGCCAGACACCCGTAGCCAGAGCTTCTCACCGATAGCTCGCCATGGCGGTAAGCGATAAGGTGGAATTTCCACCAAAAGCTCCGGGCTGAATCCTCTTACGGCGCGATTAAGGATAAGCCCTATGACAACCCAGGATACAAACAGGCTGCCGTAAACCATAGCCACGTACTGTCCACCTTGCTGCCCCACCAGTCCTATTATCATGGCTTGAAGTGCGGCGCACGGAACACCAATAGAAATCAAGGTCGCTGCAATAAACCTTTGCCTCCGGCTCTCCAGAATACGGGTTGCCATAACCGCAGGCACGTTGCACCCAAAGCCCAAGATAGTCGGGATGATAGCAAAACCGTGTAGTCCCAACCTGTGCATCATGGTATCCATCAGCACTGCCAGACGGGGTAGATAACCAACGTCTTCCAGTATTCCTAATGCCAGATAAAAGGCAATGATATACGGTAACACCGCGGCGAATGGAATGTAGAGTCCAGTGCTGAGCAAGCCGAAAGACTGAAAATAGTCAACTCCGCCATCGATAAGGTTGCCTACCAAGATGCTGTGCCAGAACCCCCCCGAGCCTAAAGCGAGGCTTAGTTTCATCAGTAGAGGTGTCCACAGCCATTCGAAGAGAGGGTCGGTTACATAACCAATGATACTCTCACCAATAAGGCGGATGCCCCAAAAGGTAATAAAGAGAACCACCAGGGCAATGGCAGCCCCCCCCACTGGGTGGTTGCTGACATCTTCAAAGACCTCGCGCCAGGTATGGTGGCGATGGCTTAACGACTGCACTTGATCAACGATGCTGCCAACCTTTGCCCACCGCTCGTCACCGCTAGAATAGGTTGCTTGGCGCGCCACCGCTTCTGGAACACGGCTCACTAATTCTCTTACCCCTTGCCCGCTTACCCCCACTGTAGGAACGACTGGTACCCCAAGAAGCTCTTCCAGCTTGGCAACATCGATATTGATACCACGGTGATGGGCATCGTCCCACATGTTGAGGGCAACTATTACCGGCACCTGTCCTTCCAGCAGCTGCAAGGTGAGATTGAGATTTCTCTCCAGATTTGTGGCATCAACAACGTTGATGACCAGATCGCCCTCCCTGAGCATCTCCACGGCCACCTCTTCCGCCTTATCAGTGGGTTCGAGAGTATACGTGCCAGGTGCATCAATAATCTTGGCCTGCTCTTCAGCCAGTCTCAGGTAACCCTCGGTGAAATCCACAGTGGTGCCAGGGTAGTTGGAGACGATGATGCGTGTACCGGTGAGCCGGGAAAAGAGAGCGCTTTTGCCAACATTAGGGTTGCCCATGAGCAGAATCTTCATTGATGTCTCCGGGGGACTTTAAGTGGGTGCATCCACTTCGACTACTATCCTGTTGGCCATGCCAAAGCCAACGGCCACCTGGGTGTTGCCCGCCCTCAGAGTAACCGGCCCGCGAAAGAACGTAGAACCCACCTTGGTCACCTTCTTCCCGGGCCTGACACCCAGAGCTTCCAGGCGCCGGCCGAAGCCTGGTCCGTGGCCCCGCATAAACCCCGGGCCCCGGCGTCGCATAAAGCCCGGACCTCGGCGCAATATGAAGCCCTGACCACCGCGGCCAACCAAGCCGGGACCAGCTAGAACTTCCACCACGGTCCCGGTCTGCCCGGGCTCCATCTCAGCCAGAGTCATTTGTCTCTTTTGAGGCATTATCGTAGTCTGCTCCTCACCTTTGGCCGTTCAGCATCCTTAGTCACCAATGCATTCCCTTTGCACAAATCCGCCAAAAAAAACAGAGGGCTTGTTTCAGCCTCCCTTCTGGTTCTTCCCCTCGCGACAGGTTGAGCACAAACCTGTCATGCGGACTTCTACTCCGGTAACATCGAAATCATATTGTCTGCCGACGTCTTTCTTGAACTTCTGGCTCAGGGAGCAGGCAAACTCCACAATTTTGCCGCAACTGAGGCACAAAAGATGCTGATGCTCGGTTGCCGGTTTCACCTCATAGTGATGATGCTCTTCGGCGAAATGGTGCTCTTCTATCACTCCCAACTTCTTGAAAAGCTGCAAGTTCCGGTAGACCGTGGATAGGCTAATCCGAGGGTACTTCTCTCGCGCACGAAGATACAGCTCATCCGCATCCAGATGCTCGTCACTTTGCCGAAGAAGCTCAAGGAGTAGAGTGCGTTGAGCTGTCACCCGCTGGCTCCAGCTATTCAGCATTTGCCGGGGACTTGCTTTTTGCTTGACTCTGCTAACCATATCTCAGCACCAACCTCCCCCGCTAGTCTCGGGCTTTCCTGCCGGCCCGGGAAATGAGTCAACCGTCCTAATAGCAATCGTAACGCTAATGCAAGTCATTTGCAACACTCATTATAAACAGCTTATCGGTGAATGTCAAGGCTGCGAATTGAATCATCTAATCGCTACCGGTCTGCGTGCTTTGGATTGACAGTTGTCTCCCCCAGTGGTACTCTGTTTCATTAGAACAACACGGAGGCGTGTTTCCCGCCCGGGGGGTGTAAAGCGCATGACTAGTCAGCAGCCAGAAGAAGAACTGAGGTTGGCCCTCAATGCACCGAACGTTGTGAGCGGAGTGCGCGTCGTCTTGTCCATCGTCAGCGCCTGCCTGTTGGCCTGGGGAGGAACAACTGAATTCCTGGTGGCGGGCATTCTGATCCTTGTTGCTGGGTGTACCGATGGGCTGGATGGATGGCTGGCCCGCAGGCTGGGGCAGTCAAGCACGGGCGGGGCGATTATGGACCTGCTCGCCGACCAGGTACTTGCCATTCCAAACTTGATCCTGGCAATCGCCGCGGGACTGTTTGCCAGGACAGATCACCTGATGCCCTTCAATCCCTATCCCTACGCGGTGGTCATGATTGCCTCAGGGGCTACGGTGGTAGTGGGTGTCTGCATGTACCTCTGGAAACGTGGCAGTCGCGGTTTTGAGCTACCCACACCGACACCCCTGGGCAAGACTCCCATGTTCTTCTGGATACCGACACTGGTGGTGGCCGTTCTTGGCGTTGGCCCGGACTGGCTGCTTGCTGTCCTGATGTATGGCGGGATTGTCTTTACCATCGCCGCGTTTGTCTCCTACTTCAGGAAGGCCAGCTACGTTTTCACCGATTGAGCCTGAATCCCCATTGCACCTTACTTCCCTTCCAGCCCCAGGAGACGGGCAGCGTTGCCGCCAAGCCACTTGTCTTTGACCGCATCTTTCAGAGGTAAAACTTTCAGTTCGTCAACGCAGCGCTTTGGTGGCAACATGTTATCCGTGGCAAACAACACCCTGTCCTGAAGGAGGGAGTTGCCGTAAACCATCAAAGGTTCCCAGCCGGTCCCGGGCGTGCCGATATATTTCGGTGAGACGGCTCCGATCTCGATATACACGTTCGGGTGTTTCCAGGCCACGGCTACCATCTCGATTACCCAGGGCCAGCCTCCGTGGTTAGCTACAATGGTAAGGTTTGGGAAATCACACGCCACCTCATCAAGGTGTATGGGCCTGCTATAGTCTATGGTCCGGTCTACGCTGAAGTTAATTGATGAGTGGACGGTTACAGGTATACCTAGTTCCTGGCACTTGGAGTAGACGGGATAGAATCTCTTGTCGTTGGCCTTGAGTCGGCAAGACCAGCCCTGGATATTCACCCCCTTGAAACCTCTCTCCTTAACCTCCCTGGCAACGGCTTCTGCCATGTCGTCGTCTTCCAGCGGGTTGACGCACAGGTAGGCGGCAACAAACCTGTCAGGATGTGCCTGCACGAGACGGTAGACAGCATCGTTTTGCTTACGGTAGTCACCTATCGCCCACTCCCCCTGCAAAACCGCCTTGTCAACACCACCCTCATCCATGCTGCGAATGAGGTCGTCAGTTGCCACATTCATCATGTTGGCTACATCGGAGTATGTTCCGAAGTAGCCTCTCAGGTAGCTGGTTGGAAGGATTCTCTGTGCTTCCTCAAGGCTCATCCACTCGTTGGTGGGTGTAACCATACGAAAGTCAACGATCATTCTGGTCTCCTCTTGACACCTTCTTTTTCGTTTTCTCCAGGGCAATTCTCGCCCGTTCAGTTGCTTCTGCGGTCATAATAGCAATGAGTATGTCTCTGGTCTCCTGTTGGAGGGTCTGCTCGAAGTCCTGGTAGACACCTTGATTCAGAGCCCCCTTGGACAGGTAGGTTGCCACAACCGACTTCTCGGCTATCTTCTTCGCCATGTCCATGGCTGTCTTGTCGAGTTCCTCGAGTGGAACCACCTTGTTTACCAGTCCCCACTGCTCCGCCTGCCTGGCATCAATCATCTCGTTGGTGAAAACCATCTCTTTGGCTCTCCCCAAGCCAATCAAGAGGGGCAGTAGCTTGGTGCCCGCATTGGTCACTGTAGCACCCACACCGGTTTCGGGAAAACCGAACTTGGTCCCCTCGGCAGCTATCCTTATGTCACAGTCGATAGCCCATTCGCACCCAGCGCCCAGAGCATAACCGTGCACCACAGCAATAATAGGTTTACCCATCTTCAGCATCGTTCTCGTGGTATCCTGCAGAGTTTCTATGGCCCTTATACCTTGTTCAACAGGTCCGCTTTTGTCCTCAGAGAGATCATCCCCGGCGGAAAAAGCTCTGCCTTCTCCTTTGACGATAACCGCCTTGACCTCTGCGTCAGCGTGCGCCTCTTTCAGCGCTCCCAAGAAATCGCTGGTTAGCTGCGTGTTTATTGCATTGAGCACCTTGGGCCTGTTGAGATGGATAATGGCAATGTTGTCCTTCTTCTCATAGATAACGGTTTCCAACTGCATCAGTTCACCTCCGGAAGTAAGCTGTCTCTTGTTGTCGCTGGCCATATTCACCATGGGCTGCAAAGACATATGCTCTTCGCTCTTACCGCTGAATTATACACCGAGGCCAAACGGAATAGAATCATCCGCAGACGTTTTCCATAACCACCAAAATCTAGCTTGGGGTCGAAAGACCCTCGCAATTGGCCAAAGGGTACGGGAAGATGCTGCCAGACCTTGCCAAACCGTGCGCTGAAAGGGGCGGATTTGTAGGTCAATGCCCACAATCTCTCGTTGACATATGGTTGTGAAATGCAGTAGACTTTTTCCAGCGCTCAGACACATATCCAGGACAAGGGCAACTCCGGCAAGCATTGGTGCCATCACCTGCCAAATAGCTATTGGGCGCGTTTAAGATGTCTGCTAGAAGTAGGAAATCAGGGCCGAGCTGGTTGGACCAAACCAAAATTCGCATCAAGAAGATGTTAGGGATGAACGTCTTCCTTTGCGATACCTGCAAGTGGGACTGGCGAGCTGCCTGCCATCACCGGGAGCGCCCCAACGCTACTTGGTGTCCCGATTATGAGAAAAGGGGCACATAAGGCAGCCTCAGAGAATATCTCCTGAGTCAAGGCACGCCCCACAGGGGCAAATGCTAAGCACTAAATCCTAGACAATGTCTAAATCCAAATTACCCAAACCTCATTCGCTCCCTTCCGTGTCAGCCATCTGCCTACGGCGACCTGTCCATTCCTCCCCTCTTCCATGGCGGGAGTCCTTCGCCTCTTTCCCCTCTCCCTCGACGGGAGACGGATAGGGTGAGGGTGATATGAGGTTTCCCCCTCCCTCTAGCTCCCTCCCGCCAGGGGAGGGGGAACTGTGTGCAAACCTGCGCCGTCACGCAAATCCTAGAACGATGTTTGAAGTTTAGGGCTTTGG
>JADHWZ010000049.1 GCA_016783225.1 Dehalococcoidia bacterium
CTGTTAGAATCAAGGCAGAAAGGATACAGTTATGGACTGGACACCGGTGCTCAACTGGCTTGCCGGACACGGCGTTCGCATCCTGTTAATCATCGCCATCTCAGTGGCTCTTTACTACCTTATGCGTCACTTCGTACCTGTCATAATAAGAAGAACGTTATCAGGTACCATGAAAGAGCTCCCTGAAGAGGAGATAAGGAAAAGAGAGACCACCTTGAGCACCGTCTTCATCGATACGGGGACAGTCGTTATCGCCATAATAGCGACTTTCGCCATCGTAGCCGAAATAGGGGTAAATGTCACGGCAGCTTTGGCTGGTCTAGGTGTCGCCGGCATTGCTATCGGCTTCGGTGCTCAAAGCCTGGTTAAAGACATATTTGGCGGCCTTTTCATCCTGCTGGAAAACCAGTTTCGTGTAGGTGATTGGGTAGCAATTGCCGGAGTTGACGGGCTAGTTGAGGAAATAAGCTTGCGGAGAACGGTTGTCAGAGACTTCGAGGGCGGGGTCCACACCGTACCCAACGGTGAAATCAAGGTCGCGACCAACTTCACCAAGGAATGGTCCAGAGTGAACATGGATATCTCAGTAGGCTACGGTGAAGACCTCGACCACGTCATGGCAGTCATAAACAGAGTGGGCCAGGAACTGGCTGAAGACCCTGAATGGGGACCAGACATCCTGGAAACACCATATGCGCTTAGAGTCCAGGCTTTCGAAGACTCAGGGATTGCAATCAAGATCATTGGCCAGGTCAAACAAATGCGGCAATGGACCATAATGGGAGAGCTGCGGCTCAGGTTGAAGAAAGCCTTCGATGAGGAGGGCATTGAAATCCCCTGGCCCCATACCAAGGTGTTTTTTGGTAATGCCCCTGGTGAAGTAGGTGCCAAGGAGCCTGCCAAACCAGAGGCGCCGTCGCCACCACCCACAGCACCACCAAGCAAACGTAAGAGGCCCAGAGACCTGGTGCCGGAAGAAGAAGACGAGTAATAGGATACGCCTTTAGGGCCGACAAAGCTCGATAACTAGAAGACCGAGAGCCAAGTCACCATCATATTTCCCCGTTTTGATGGCGATGTCAGCTTCCAAAAGCCCGTGATAGGCGCTCTTTACGCGTTCCAATGTATATGTCTTTGCCTGCTTTAACGCCTTATCCAAGCTGTAGTCTGAAGTCACCCCCAGTCTCTTCCGCATTTCTGACCGAGACAACCCCTGATTTAGCTCCCTAGCTCTGACTATCAGTCGAAGTTGACGAGTAATCATGACCAAGAGATAAGATGGTGCCGCTCCCTCCTGAAGCATTTGATGGAGTAGCTGCTGAGCCACCTTTGGCCGCCCCTCAAGGATAGCATCCACCAAAGCAAAAACGTTGGCTTCTCGCGCATAACTTGTAAGCTGTCTCACACTGTCCTCAGTGACGCCCCCCAAGCCGTAGGCAAGCAGCTTGTCAATCTCAGTACTCATAGTCCACAAATCTCCCCCGATGAGCTGAGCAAGCAAGCTGACTGCTTCACGAGATATGGTACCACCGCCCTGACTTACTCGCTTTCGTATCCAGTTGTCAAGCTCATTGTCTCGCAACTGGGGGAAAGCCTTCACGTTCGCCAGTGGTGACAGAGATCTTAGTAGGCGGTTGTTGCCCGTTATTTCACCGTCAAGCAGAACGAGCACTGTTGTCGGTGCCATCTGCTCGATATAGTCGCCCAGCGCTTGCCATTCTTGTAGCTCCGAATTCGATCCTGCTGGGGAGCGAGTGGCCCGCCGTTGTACCCCCGGTTTCGGTTCAAAGCGCGCAAGCAAACCTTGAACGATGACCAACCGGGCTGGACACAGGAACGGCACAGCACTGCAAACATCCCTGAGCTGACTCAAGTTCAGTTGCTCACTATGCAGCGAGCTAGTATTGACTGCCAGCATCTCAGGATCACCCAAGCCCTTTTTGATTTCCTCCAGCGCCTCACGGCAGCGGAAGTCATCTTTTCCATACAGTATGTAGAACAAGCCTGACACCCCCACCAATTGTATCATAGACGAAGTCCGTCTTTTGGTACAACAAGTCTGGGGCGGACAGTAAGTATCGCGATAAGAGACGCCCACTGAGTTCGTTCAGGTAGATGGGTGACACTTATTCAGAATCTGTTATGCTTGTTTCCACGTCATTGCGAGCCCTTCGCCCCCTGTCATTCTGAGTCCTTCGCCCCCTGTCATTCTGAGCGCAGCGAAGAATCTCACGTAACTCAGGGTAGACTCCGCGAAGAATCTGAGGTGCGGCTCACGGTGAACTCCGCGAAGCAATCTCATTTTCACCCTTCCACCTGGATTGCTTTGTCGCTGACGCTCCTCGTAATGACAAAGGAGGTAGACAGAAAGGGCAAATGTAGGGACAGGTCTTCAGACATGTCCGAAGCGGACAGACCTAAAGGTCTATCCCTACGACCTTGAAAGAAAAGGGATGTGTCACTAATGTAGTGGACGAGTACGCCCCCTTGATTTTGACCCCAGCACCAGATATACTCAATTAGTCGGTTGGCTGCCGCATCGTCACATTAACGTGGTGGTCAATAGGACAGTCATTTCAGTTAGGAAGTCCCCAAGGAGGCAGAAATGAGCTACCCCTTTGATGAGAAAGACAGCGACGTCGAGTATGGAGGCGAAGTAGACTTAGAGATGCTTCGCGAGGATTTGATAGGCGAATTGCAGGCCATCAACCAATATCAGGAGCATATCGATGTTCTGGAAGATGAGGATACTATACGCGTTTTGGAGCATATCCGCGATGATGAAAAGGAACATGTCGCGGAATTGGTCAAATTGATTCAAAGGCTAGACCCTACTCAGGCCGAGAAATTCACAAAAGAAACACTGTAGTACGGGTAGCGCGACGTCCACAACCACCGGCCGTGAGACAGTGCTGTCGCGAACATGGGAAGGAGAAAGGAACGGTTTAGGAGAACAGGGAGCAGGTTGTTTTGAAAGCGCTGATTATCGGGGGCGGGGCTCGAGAGCATGCTCTAGCCTGGAAAATCGCCCAGAGCCCCAGGATCACTGAACTGTACGTTGCCCCAGGCAATGCTGGCACAGCGGCTATTGCCCGCAACCTGAATCTTCATCCTACCGATACAGAAGCCTTGGCTAATGCGGCGGAAGACATCGGCATCGACATCACCGTGGTTGGGCCAGAAGCACCTTTAGCTTCAGGCATCGTTGACTATTTTGAGCGCTTAGGTATACCTGTCTTCGGCCCGACAAAAGCCGCGGCTCAGATAGAATCGAGCAAGGTCTTTGCCAAGAGATTAATGCAGAAGCATGGCATCCCCTGCCCCAGTGGGGCCACCTTCTCCAGTTATTCCCAAGCCAGAGACTATCTTGAGTCTCAGCCAGCACCAGTTGTTGTCAAGGCTGACGGATTGGCGGCTGGCAAGGGGGTGACTGTGGCTGGCTCCAAGGAAGAAGCCCTGAGAGCTCTATCAGCCACTATGGAAGCCAAGATTTTCGGTTCGGCTGGAGACAGCGTAGTAATCGAGGAATGTCTTACCGGCAAAGAAGTAAGCCTTTTGGCCTTCACCGACGGCGAAACAGTCGTTCCGATGATTCCAGCCTGCGACTATAAAAGAGTGTTCGATGATGACCAAGGCCCCAATACAGGTGGCATGGGCAGCTACAGTCCGCCGGGGTTTTTCGACGCCAACCTGGCCGAACAGGTGATTAAGACTGCGCTGGAGCCAGTCGTGCGGGCAATGGCCCAAGAAGGCATACCCTACAAAGGCGTGCTTTACGCTGGACTGATGCTAGCTTCTGACGGAGTAAAGGTGTTGGAATTCAACGCCAGATTTGGTGACCCTGAGACCCAGGTGATTCTGCCCCGTCTCAAGACTGACCTGGTGGACATTCTTGCAGCCGCAATCAGCGGTAGGCTGAGCGAAGTTGCTGTAGAGTGGAACACCGATGCCTGCGTTGGGGTAGTTATGGCATCGGGCGGATATCCGGGAAGCTATAGTACAGGTTTTCCCATAGAAGGACTAGACAAGCTAGACAAGGAAATACTCGTCTTCCATGCGGGCACAAAGCTCGAGGGGAACTCACAAATACACACCGATGGTGGGCGAGTGCTGACAGTGACGGCTACCGGCAAAACCATGGCCGAAGCCAGAGCCAAAGTCTACCAAAACCTGCCCAATATTCATTTTGAGGGCTGCCACTACCGTAGAGATATTGCAGCTCGGGAGGTCAACTGAATGCCACTGATCGGCGTAGTTATAGGCAGCAAGACTGATGAACCGCTGGTAGAGCCTGCTTTGGACCTGCTGCGGCAACTAGACATCAAATATGAGCTTTCAGTCATCTCAGCTCATAGAAATCCAGAGAAACTCCGTGACTACGGCTTGAAAGCCAGAGAGCATGGGATAGAAGTCATAATTGCTGCTGCTGGAGCTGCCGCCCACCTCCCGGGAACTCTGGCAAGCTGGACAACTCTACCTGTCATCGGTGTACCACTGCCTACCAGCGACCTCAAAGGTACGGATTCCCTTTACTCTATTGTCCAGATGCCAGCGGGTGTACCCGTGGCCTGTGTTGGCATCGGAACGCCGGGAACCAAGAACGCAGCCCTGCTAGCTGCCCAAATCCTTGGTGTGAAGTACAAACAAATAAGCGAGGCTTATGAGAAATACAAACAGAAACTGGCTAAGATGTAAACGCCGGAGGAGACCATGATTGAGCGCTATTCCCGACCACAAATGAAGAGAATATGGTCTGAGGAAAGCAAGTTTGATAAATGGCTTCAGGTAGAAATAGCCGCATGTGAAGCCTGGGCGGAGCTAGGGACGATCCCCAAAGAAGCCATGCCGAGAATAAGGAAAGCTAGATACAATGTGGAGCGCGTCGGTGAAATCCTCAAAGTAACCCATCATGATATGACGGCTTTCCTTCAGTCAGTGAGCGAAACCCTCGGAGAGGAATCTCGCTTTGTCCACCTTGGTCTCACCTCCTCCGATATCATAGATACTGCGCTGAGTCTCCAACTGAAAGAAGCTTCGAAGCTTCTGGCTCAAGATGTTGCCGAACTCATCACAGTTCTGGAAGATAAGGCCGTCGAGCACAAGCAGACCATCATGATGGGGCGGACCCACGGTATCCACGCCGAGCCTACCACATTCGGCCTCAAACTGGCACTATGGGCGCAAGAGATGAAACGCAATGCCGCTCGGCTAGCCGACGCCGAAGAAGCTATTGGTGTTGGCAAGATCTCCGGAGCCGTCGGCACCTATGCCACTGTCCCGCCGGAGGTTGAAGAGAAGGCTTGCACGAAACTAGGTCTTGCGCCAGCACCGGTATCCAGCCAGATTATTCAGCGGGACCGCCATGCCCAGTTTGTCACTACTTTGGCTATCATCGCCAGTTCACTGGAGAAGTTTGCCACCGAAATCAGAAGCCTCCAGCGAACTGAGGTCCTGGAAGCGGAAGAGCCCTTTGCTGCCGGACAGACTGGTTCCTCAGCCATGCCCCACAAGCGTAATCCAGAACTCTGTGAGCGCATTTGTGGACTGGCACGGCTGGTAAGAGGTAACGCTTTGGCTTCTCTCGAGAACGTTGCTCTATGGCACGAGCGAGATATCAGCCATTCCTCGACTGAGCGCATCATTCTCCCCGACTCGTGTCTGGTTATGGACTATGTTCTGAATATTTTCACCTCGGTAATGAAAGGACTTCAGGTCTATCCGGAGAATATGCGTCACAACCTTGAACTCACTCAGGGCCTGGTCTTCTCCCAGCGTGTGCTCATAGCTCTAATAGACAAAGGTCTGTCGCGCCAACAGGCTTACGGAATGGTCCAGCGCAACGCTATGCAGGCATGGAAACAGAAGGTCAGCTTCTTGGACCTGCTGAAAGCCGATACTGAGGTAACAGCCCAGTTGTCCGAATCAGAGATGGAGTCCCTTTTCGACTACAGCTACTTCGTCAGGCACGTTGACAGGGTCTTCCAGCGGCTGGACTTAACCGAGCAGAACAGGACCAGTCCAGTCGAAGCTGGTGAGCTGGCGCCTCAAGCACCCTGAATCCTACGGCATTATGTCAAGTATACTGGAGGCCAATTTATCACTCCCTTTGTTCTGTCGTGGCAAGGTGCGCGACACTTACGATTTGGGCGATAGGCTGCTAATCATCGCCACCGACCGCATCTCTGCCTTCGACGTTGTTTTGCCCTGCGCCATCCCACACAAAGGCCTGGTTCTCAATCAGATATCCTGTTTCTGGTTTGAAAAGACAAACCAAGTCATGCCTAACCACCTCGTCAAACCAATTGATACTCTGGATTCACTAAAACAATATCTCCCAACAATAGGCACACCACCAGATTATCTTGTCGGTCGGTCGATGATTACTCTCAAAGCTGAGCGCGCCCCTGTTGAATGTGTCGTTCGGGGCTACATTTCAGGTTCCGCCTGGGCAGAATACAAACAAGCTGGCACCATATCGGGCATGTCAGCACCCAAAGGATTGCAAGAAAGCCAAGAACTGCCTGAACCCATATTCACCCCAACCACCAAAGCTGAGACCGGGCATGATGAGCCTCTAAGCAAAAAAGAGATGGAAAACCTGGTAGGAAAATCCACTGCCCGTGAGCTTGAGGAAAAGAGCCTGGCTGTCTACCAACACGCCCGAGACTATGCTCGGGGGCGAGACATTATCATTGCCGATACCAAGTTCGAGTTCGGTTTTGTTGATGGCAAGCTTATCCTGATTGACGAGCTACTGACGCCAGATTCAAGCCGGTTCTGGGATGCTGCCCAATATACTGTTGGACGCTCTCAACCCAGCCTAGACAAGCAGCCGGTTCGCGACTGGCTGACAACATCAGGCTGGAACAAGCAGCCGCCAGCGCCAATGTTACCCCAGGAAATAATTGACGCGACTTCTGAAAGATACGAGGCAGCCTACTCCAAACTAGTCGGCAAGAACCTCCAAAGGCAATGAAATGGAAGTTGTGAACGTAAACGACGCGACGTCCTTTGTCACCAAAGACAGCGCCGAAATCAAAGAAATCCTGGCACCAACGAACTCATCCCTGGCAAATCAAAGCCTGGCCGAAGCAAAGGTCATGCCGGGAAGATGCACTCAGGAGCATTTCCATCCCAAGGCAGAAGAGATTTACTATATTTTGCGGGGCAAAGGCAAGATGACTATCGAAGACGAGACAAGAGATGTGAGAAAAGGCGATGGCATTGCCATATGTCCGGGCCAAAAGCACAGAATATCCAACACCGGAGATGATCAATTGGTCTTTCTCTGCTGTTGTTCACCCGCCTACAGCCACGAAGACACCTTACTTGCCGACTAAAGAGTGCCGAAAATGTATGTGGCAAAGGTCTATATCACACTAAAGCCAACAGTAAATGACCCTCAAGGCCTGACCATAAAAGGCGCGTTACACAATCTCGGTTTCGCTTCAGTCGAAGACGTCCGTGCCGGGAAGTATATAGAACTCCGAATCGAGGAGACAGACGCGAACAAGGCCAACGAGCAGGTGAACAAGATGTGTCACAAGCTCCTGGCCAACCCGGTCATCGAGAACTACCGCTTCGAATTGGAGGGAGTTCAGTCCTAGACAACGGCCAAACCCCCTCCAACTATTTCCTAGGCCAGAGTTGTTCTATTAAGGCTATTCTAAGACCCGCCCATTCCATTCAATCCTGTGTCATATCACCGAGACAGTGAATGAGAGCCTCCACCCTCTCCATTCAGCTTAGCAAAACTTTCTATGCCGTAGCTTATTCTTCATAGGTGACAACAAGCTCAGGGTTAGTTACCCTCAAAGCATCTATCTTGCCATTCCAATCAGTCTGTTTCTCAAACTGCAGCCGCACCTGGAAGCGCGAAGCTCCAGCATTAACTCTTGACTGCACCGTGCTGATCAGTGTTGAATTGCTAAAAGGTCCTGTTGGAGGTGAAGCTAAAGAGTAGGTTTTCATACCACCACTTGGAAAACCTGAAGTGAAATCACCTGGATCCAGGCTGCCGTACTGGTCATTATAAACACGCAGCTTACCAAGCCCTGTAAATGGTATGCCGAGCTTCGCACCATTGCTTATATCGAGAGAAGCCGACTTAATCGTAGCACCGGTTGGTATGCTTGAAATATCAAAACTCAGAAAAGCCTGCCGTGCCTTGTTGTGGATGTCGTCCCCCACCATGGGGTCATCGGTATCAGGGCCGGGGCCACCTTCCCTCACGTTGCCATCCTCTCCAGCAATGGAATACAGCGTTACCGTATGCTCGGATACCGTCTCGGACTCAGCTTCCGACTCTGCCTCAGATTCAGCCTCGGAAGCGGAATCAATCACAACCTGAGCCGTGGCAGTGGCACTTCCAGCGTCATTCGTAGCTGTCAGCGTATAAGTGGTGGTAGTGCTCGGAGATACCACCCTCGTTCCGGACAGCGCGACGTCACCCACCTCCTGGTCCACGCTGACCGCTGTAGCACCGGACACAGTCCAGCTAAGCGTTGAAGATTCACCCGAAGCGATACTCCCGGGACTGGCGTCAAAGGACTCCACGACCGGCGTCTCACCACCCCCCGTTGGTAGACAACCAGCAACCATCACCAACATAACCAACAGCGAAAACAGCGGTTTCTTCATTTCTCACCTCCTAGTGTAACCTCAGTCGTCAGACCTCCTCTAAGGGCTAGTATACGTGACTATTAGTGTGGGCTCATCGGGGACAGTTTTCTTCCAGCGCACGTAATCGTCCATCCCGTCATCATCACTGGCCTTTGAGTTGAATTGCAGCCTCAACTGGAACCTATCACTCCCCACCTTCGATTGAAGGGCATCCAGTATGGTAAATGGGTTACTCTCGGCCACCATCTGGCCGGCACTACAGTACCTGAGTCTGGCCCCCGTAGGCGAGCCTGCGAAGTAATCAGCGCCCTGCAAAGTGCCATAGTCCTGTACGTATGCCCTCAGACAGTCAAGGTCGCCGAAGGGATCTCCCTCAATCTCGTAAGGTTCAAAATCGACTATCACTTCCGTTATCGTGGCTCCCGCAGGTATGCCAGATATGTCAAAGCTGAGAAACCCCTGGAGCGAGCGGTTATCTGCATCATCACCGACCAATATGTACTTGACTTGTCCACCTAACTCACCATTGTCCAATACATACCCGCTCTCAAAGATCTCAGCCACGAGAGTCACCGTGTGCTCCTCCGGTGGCACCACGGGTGGCTCAACATCAAAGCTCCCAGGCGCCGACCAGTCGCTCCACAGCCCGGCGTTGTTCTGCGCCCTTACCTTCCATGTCCAGCCAAAGCAATTTGGCGCAAAAACAGTACCACCGCTGGGCTCTTCAGTCCAGGCAGAGTCCCCCGTCGTCTCATCTATCTTTGCCAATGGCGCGCCACTCAATATCACATAAATCTGGTATTGCTTTACGCCGCTCTCTGGGTCAGTGGAATCCTCCCAATCGAAAGGCCAAGGGTCA
The DNA here is from genome assembly GCA_016783225.1 of Dehalococcoidia bacterium. Next base: position 9,482 of record JADHWZ010000049.1, read on the forward strand.
GCAGTCGGCTGCGGCAAGACAGCCCCTTCAGCCGGAGATACCAGCACCGGCACGCTTGGCGGAGTAGCATCTTCTCCTGCTTCCCCGATAACTACAACCTGGATGGTAACACTCGACCATCCCACCGCGCTGGTAGCCGTCAGAGTATAGTTGCTGGTTGCATCAGGCGAAACGGAAACGCTCCCCGTTGAGCCAACGCTGCCTATCCCTTGACTGATTTCGACTACGGTTGCACCGGAAACGCTCCAATTGAGCGTCGAAGAGGCACCACCAGCAATAGCCCATGGATTGGCAGCGAAGGAATTGATCACCGGCAGACCTGCAGATGGTGGTGACGCCGCTGAGACTACCACCTGGGTTGTGGCGCTACCGCTTCCAGCCTCATTGGTAGCCGTCAGGGTATAAGTAGTTGTAGCGGCCGGAGATACTGCCATGGTCCCTTCCAGGGCCACATCACCTATCGTCTGGTCTATGCTGACATTTGTAGCAGCGGAAACACTCCAGCTAAGCGTTGAAGACCCTCCCAAAGAAATGGTCCCAGGGCTGGCACCAAAGGAGTCTACTACTGGCGCGTTGGCAGCGTCACCAGAAACCGTAACGCCAGTGCGAACCTCGTCCGACCAGTCGCCATTGTTGTCCTGAACCTTGAAATAGACGACATGAGCTCCCGCCGACAGAGACGATGTCTCAAAAGTCGCCGTGGTACCCAGGTCGCCATCTACATCCGACCGCCATCTATAAGCAACAACGTCGCCATCCGCGTCAGTACCGTGGCCTTGGAAAGAGACTGCCTCCCCGAGAGAAGCGTCGGCCGGCGATATTGCATCTATATAGGCGGCCGGCGCTTGATTGCCACCGGACAGACTGCCAGGTAAACAGGTACAACCGACAGTCATCACCAGAATCACCGAGAGCGAGAACAGTAGCTTTTTCATTTCTTCACCTCCTAGTACAATTCGACCAATCCAGGCATGGATTCGATGGCACTTCAGTGCCCCCCCCTGCCACCTGCTTCGCTTAACGAAGCTTTCATGCCTTGGCTTACTCTTCGTAGGTAATAACAAGATTAGGTTCGCCGCATTGTAAGCAATCAACTTGCCTGTCTCCATCAGTATACTTCCCAAACTGGATTCGCACCTGGAAGCGTGGGGCTCCAGTATCTACTTGCGCTTGAAGTTTACTAATCCCAAATACATCGAAGCTGAAAGGCTCTACTGGCCACGAATCGTAACGAGCAATAGCGCCCAACGGGGAACCTTCAGTAAAATCATTGGCATCCACGTTACCATACTGGTCATTGTAAACACGTAGGCTACCAAGCCCCTCAAATGGGTCACCTGTTTTACCACTAATACTCAAATCCAGAGATGCTGACTTGATAGCAGCACCAGCAGGTATCCCTGAAATATCAAAGCTTAAGAACGCCTGGATTGCCCAGTTACCGAAATCTTCATCCCCACAAACTGGAAATCCCCAAGTATCCCCAACTTCCCACACCTGACCATCTTCTTCGACAATGGAAAACAGCGTCACCGTGTGCTCGGTCGGTATTATTGGTGATATTACAGGTGGTGGTATTATAGGTGATGGTGTGACGAAACATATCCAGCCCTCAGAGTATTCATTGTTGGCTTCGCTGCTTTCATCTACAACACTGTCCTTGTCAGCACGCACTATGATGGTATCTGAAAGACCGGAACAAGTATATGAATAGCCAAAGCTCTCGGTACTTTCTGCTCCTGCAGCCAGGGAACCTGCATTATCAGATCCTTTCACAACACCATCAACAAGCAAAGCCGAAGTAGTTGCACCGGCCGCTCCTAGGCCCTGATTCTTTATCGTGTAATGGATTGTATCTCCGTCTCGCGAAATATCTAGGATAACCAAGTCCGGTTCTCCTGCAGCCGGCGCTGCACCAACCACAACTGGAATGGTAACGCTGGACCAGCCAGATGCATTAGTGGCTGTCAAAGTATAGCTGGTGGTCGCAGCCGGTGAGGCCGGTGTGCTTCCCGCAGAGGCAACCGGACCTACTCCCTGGTCAATAGTCACCGATGTGGCGTTAGACACATTCCAGCTCAAACTAGTCGAATCACCAGCATCTATGATAGGCGGAACAGCACTAAACGAATTAATGACTGGCAAGCCTCCGGACGGCGGCGGTGC
>JADHWZ010000050.1 GCA_016783225.1 Dehalococcoidia bacterium
ATACCATTCATTTCCAGTCTTTGTCAATATACACATACTGTATCGATGCAGACATTATGGGACTCCAGAACCGAATTTGCCGTCCAGAAGCCGCTTTATAGAACTGAAACCTCCTAATCAACCAATTTTGAACGGAACCGTATGTTCTCCATAAGCATCCTAAGCGGATGCCGGCAAGCCAAACGGGAGTTATCACTGGGGTTTGTCATCGGGTCCGGGATTCGATGTTCCTTCCTCTTGGTTCTTCTCCTGCTCATATTTGCCATGTAGTGCCTTCAGTGTTGCGATGAGCTCCCTCAGTGGCACTCCACCCATCTCCATGAGGCGGGCGATTTGGACGCCGGCCGTCAGCCGCAGCTCGACCTCGCTAGCGATCGCCCCCTCAGCTTCCTCTACCTCTGCCCACTCCCCAAGCAGCAACTGGCGAAGTGCCCACGGCTTCTGCAGTCGCTCCCATATCCGCTGCTCGGGCATCCGTAGTTGCTTGGCCAGAAACTCCACTGCTGTTTGTCTGAAACCCGGAACCTCACGATGAAGTGCCTTCATGTCGCGATGCTTTGGCCCAAGCTTCTCCGGCAGTTTTTTCCAATCGCAGCGATAGCGACGAGCTGTTTGGGCACTCACCCCTGCCACCCGTGCCGCTTGGGCAGGTGTGAGATCGGCGTCAAAAAAACGGAAACATGCTTGCCTAGCGCTCTTGAACCTGAAACCCTCTTTGTTAACGGGCCGAATTGGATAGCGACGCGTTGGCCGTCCTGCTAATCGTTTCACCTGATAATTCACCCATGCTTTCATGATTTTCCTCCTATAACCCAGTCTTCGTTATGCTGAAACCGCCCTTCGGTCGCCTGCTCGGTACGCGCACGGGCCGAAAAGATATGTGATGCACAGGTGAGTAACCATCCTCGCACCCCTGACAGGCCCCTATGCCCAAAGCGAAAGTATCATCGGGGGACATACACCAAAAGGTGCATAGACATAACGATGGCATAACCAAGGACATCGGGCCAGATTTTGTTGACATTTCCCATTTTGCGGCTCTGTTTCGCAACGCTATTGTCAGGTTGTGGAAGCCTTTCTCGGTTTTTTTCAGTGTACCTGGGGCATGCTAGTCCCCCTTCGACCCGGGCCCGCCGGCAAGGCCCAGGCCGGGGGACATTGACCCTTACAGCTACTCGCCTTCGTCGTCATTGCTGACTGTGGCTTCCTCAACCGTCGCAATCACGCTGTCGTAATCCTCGCCGGGGATGCGTGTATCCGGACGGCGGGTAGCCAGCTTCTGCAACTCCTCGATGAGGTGCTCTAAGAAAGGCATCGTTCGTGTACCTCCTTTCTACTAAATTGACTGCGGGATACTGTTCCATTTCTATCCCGCGAAGTCTCTTGTTTTCTTCGGTTGCTCGCTCGGCAAAGACTGTCTCATCCTATGCGCTGTCACTACCATCCGCATGTCGCAGCCCCTACTCCCTTTCCTCATCGTGCACGGCGGCACTAGGTCTGATGCAGAGGGCGCGGGGCAGAAGATGGCCATACCGCTCTTCCAGGTGCTTGAGGTATCGGCTCTTCCAGTGGCTGTCGGCCATCTGCTGTATCTCACGGAAGAAGGAGTGTACGAGTTGGCGCTGGTACTCCATGCTGTCGCTTACGCGGTTTATCACCCGATCCAGCGCCTCCATCCGCTCAAGATACTTATAGCTGGTCTCCTCTTCTGCCAGAATGGCGTCGATGGCTTTTATGCGTTTGAGAAGATCACCGTGGCCCAGCCCCTGGTTGTCACAGAGCCACTTTAGGCGGTGGTACAGGGCATCGCGGACGATGTCCAATTTCGTTCTGTACCGAAAGTCGCCACTCGCCATGATTTCGTTCAGCAGCTGGTCCATCTCCGGCGGAATTGCCACCTTTGGCAGAGTGGAGTGGTGGCCCTTTTGGTCCGTCGCGTAAAAGACAAACTCGTCGAGAGCGCCGGGCTTATTGAGGCTTGGGGGATATTTCATTGCTGTTTCCCCCCTCTTCTCCAATATACATATAATTCTTTGTTTTTAGAGTGACACGCGATTTCGCCTGGAACCAAGCAACTCGCCACCAGGAACTTGTCACCTGTCACTGGGAACTTGTCGATCTCCCGACCAACCTTGTCGGTTCCCACACCTATTTGACAAGGCATATGCCTGGTGTTACACTTTACCGTGTAGGGATACCGATGTCCCTGCGGCGAACTCTGGTCACGTCTTTGCAGGGGATGGCTAGAGTTCTTCCTCTTGGTTCGTATCTGTAGCATTTTTCCCTCCTCGTTGCGAAAATTCCTGTGTGGCAGTCCTGGTGACCGCCAGTGCCTGTTATTCGTGATCACATCTGTCTGGGCGATGGGTGCCAAGGAGGAGCCCTTGCGGTTCTATCGTTACTCACCCTGCCCCCTCCTGCCGGGTTGGATTGGGGGATTCGCCCTCACAATCTTTCGCTGGCTCCCCTGACGTTGGCTCAGTAAGCAGGCGACCGTAGAGGCGTCGAAGGGCCGCCGCTTGAGCTGGTGTGGGCGGTTCGTGATGGAAATTCACGACGACCGAGAGATGGGGATTGTCCCTGACACTATCCATTATTGGTGCCCTTCCCATCGGCATAGCGCCGGACGCTGTGTTCGATCTTTACGGCTTCCTCTATCCGCGCCACTAGATCGGTGCTGGGCTCGATCCTTCCGCATTCGATCTGTGATAGCTTGGTCTGTGTTACACCCACCCGGGCCGCTAACTCATATTGCCGTAGTCCAGATCGGATCCGAAGTATCCTGAGTTCCATTGCTTCCGTCGTATTCATCTGGTAGCATTTATCCATAGAAAATTAAATTCGTTGTCTATGATTTCAGTTTACACCCCACATATGCGCAGGAATTGGGCAAGAAAGATCTGAAACCGCCTCACGTCACAACTGACATACCGAAGCACTTAAAGATCGAGTTGTTTCGCATAATGAGGGACAACCACAGGCAAATGGACCGTGAGATGGTTGGGTATAGATCTCAGGTAATTCTCGACTACCTCGACGAAGTGGAAGAGATCCTCAAGAAGAGTTATGACTCGCGCGACGTTGAGTCAATTGACGACAAGTCGGCCAAGTATGTACCGCTCAGTCGGGATACCTTCAAACGCCTGGAGAAGGAGATAATGCAAATGCCTCCCCGCGAGGTGGCCCGGCTGCCAGACGATCTCCGGGACTGGATTACGAGCATTCGGCCAGAGATTGCAGTTGAGGTTGAGTCGTACGAGCAATCCTATCGTGGACAAACTGACCATGATCAGCACACAAAGAACCTGCGTGAGTTAACACATGAATGGATTGGACAGCTCAGATGGCCCTCCCCGAGAGATTTGCCGGATGCTCACGGCGGCCCCGGCGACTACCAACAGGGGGACTTCTGCTGGGTGGTCTTGGGCTTGAAGAATCTCACGGGCTATCGTCCAATGGAACGCCCTGAGCGAGTCCAGATTCGATGCTGTATTGAGGGTGATCCGCTATTCGCACAATTACAGGAACACCTGGAGGGTAACCCAGTTTGGGCAGACTATCAACAATTCAAGAACGAGGGTGGCAAGTATTGGATAGAGTGCAAGAAGCTCAGGGAGCTCGAAGAGGACCAACGGCTAGAAGACGAACTCGACTTGCAGACCCCGATGCAGGATGTTGAGAAACTCGATGAGGAAATGCAGCGACAGGCGGAAAGACCGAGGGATAAGGATGATGAGATCGATGATCTGATTGTGGAGGACTTTGAGCGACAGGTCCGACTAGTGGGGAAGTCGACGGGTTCCAGATTAGAGTATGCGAAGGTTGGTGTTGAGAGGCGTACCAGAAAGCTGCCCGAACTCAAGCAGCAAATAACCAGGCGACTGAGAGAGATCCTTGACAAGGAAGGCTTCCCTGGAACCTGCTCTAAGTGCTCACGTAGCGATTAGTATTGCAGACCCATTACCAAGATCCCTCTCCACTCCACACCCACTACATGCTCTCGTTGGCATTGTCAACTCCACAAGACCGCAGCAGCAGCCGGAGGCAGGTCGGCGGAGGCTTGACTAGCCATCTGATACATGTGGTCAATATCTGGGCCGTGATCGAAGCCATGCTATAGCTGCTGTGTCCTGTCTTCCCGCCATAATCCCCGTCATTGCCTAACCGAATGCGTCAAGTTTGGTTAGCCGAGGACTTGGGTGCTGGAATGGGAGTAGCTGGGGGGAACTCGTGTCGTCAAAACTGCGCCCCTTTTCCCAAATCGGCGGCGAGTGCCAGACACGGGTAATCCTGACTTAAGCCAAATTGTTTGTTAATGGGTTGGGAAAAGCAAAGTGTCGGTGTTCTATGATTTTGTCCCATCTAAGTGTTCTGTGAAGATGTCACCCTATGAAGGAGAGAGTGACATTAAACAGGAAGGAACAGAAGAGGTTGATGGTACTCAATCAAGTAGTGGCGGGGAGGATGGGGTTCATGGACGCTGCTGTCAAACGTTTAGGTGCCTCTCGCCCCATTCGGGTAGGAGACGGGTTAGTCTGCCCGATATTCCTGGGTGGGGTCGGAGGGGGGACTCTGGGGAGAATTTGGCTGGCGACAGCCAGACAAAGAGGGGCAAAGCCACCTGGAAGGAGTCTCGGGTTCCAAGAGGTATAATGTTGATGAGAACAGTGGTTCAGCTTAATAATGGGGAGGTCGCAAATGGATGTTATGGAGGCGATCAGAGATAGACGAAGCATTCGCAGGTATGAGTCGAAGCTAATACCAGAAGACAAGCTGCAGCAGATCCTGGAAGCGGGCCGGTGGGCACCCTCAGCCAGCAACCGACAGCCGTGGAAGTTCGTAGTAGTCAGGGATCAGAGGGTTAAGAACGAGCTGGCGCGGGTTGCAGTGTATGGCGGTTTTCTGTCCGAGGCACCTGTCGGCATCGCTGTGGTTATTGATCCACGGGGTTCCACTCACCCTGTGGAGGACGGTGCGGCAGCGACCCAGAACATGCTCTTGGCTGCTCATGCGCTGGGCCTGGGGACATGCTGGATCGGTTCGTACGGCTCTGGCTACGAAGAGAGGGCTAAGGAGGTACTGGGAATTCCTCACGACAGGAGGCTGCTTTCGCTCATTTCAGTGGGCTATCCGGCTGAGTCGCCGAGGTCGACCAGGATGGATATCGGCAAGATAGTGTACTATGACCGATACACGTATTAAGAATGCAACAGGAACTCAAATCGGTTGCATTTCGGCCCGTCACGGGGCCAGAGCGATGGGCCTACCAGCTAGGCGATAGGTCTGTGGTTGCCCGCAGATTGCAACAAAAGGGTAGTTTTGTTGCACGAAGATAGACACGTGGTTACCTCAAGTCCGTTTGCACCCCTAGCACTAGCAGACTTCGACCTCGTCGGGGTTGGGGAGCATGAGCTTCTGAGTCTCTCCTGGGACCACGGACGGACTTGTAGTCTTGCCATGGACTAGTACGGCCAGGGACGCCCCGGTCAGGGCGTTCCCTGCCACACTTATTCTTGTTGTTCCTATTACGCCCGTTATCAACTGCGGATTGGTTCAGGATAAAGTAGCGGTCGGGGTGCTCCGAAACGACTACATTTCAGTGATCTACCCTATCTTTTTCCTGAGGTTATTAATAGCTTGCTTGTCAGATCTCAGCGCCCAGCAGAGCCCGGACTAGGTGTTCGCAGGACATGTCCCCGCCGGTGCCCTCAGCCCAGGGGCCTTCGCCGCCGAAAAACTCGTCTCGAATGGCGGCTACGGAGTTCCCCCGTTTCTGAAGTTCCCTGGCTCTCTTCGACAGGGCTCGATAGTGCTCGATGCGTGAATGAATAGCCTGTCGCCCGTCCGCCACCACATCCCCTGGCCCGGTGAAGAGAACAAGACTGTCACCCGCGAAGTCAACAAGTCTCCTCATGGACCTTACCGTCGCCTCCAAGTCTTCTTCCGATGGTCGGAAGAACTTTGGCTCGGGCACAACGAAGAGGTCTCCGGAGAAGCACCACCCCGCCGCCCGCTCTATCAAGGCAATATGTCCTTCGCAGTGCCCTGGAGTATCTATAACCTCGAAACGGAAACGATCCGTCTCCACTGTCTCAGACAGACAGCCCACCTCCGTCGGTTCGGGGAAACCCCAGACCAACTCCCGGGCCGGGTAGAGGTACGGGACCTGATTGATCAATGGGACCGAATGGCGTGAGGCCAGTATTCTGATACCGAACTTCCTCATCAGGATGGCGTTGCCGCCGATGTGGTCTTCGTGATAGTGGGTATTGACGGCCAGCTTGAGATACTCGCTCTCAAGGGCTTGCGCCAGTTCCTCAGCGGTATGGCTGGGGCCTGTATCGATGAGGAGTCCATCAATGAGGTAGACGCTGGTAAAGTGCAGTACTTCCCCGTTAAGCTCACGCCCCATCTTTATCTGGACTATCTCTCCTATCCGGTCAACTTCGATCATCTTGGTTTCCCTTCATCTCTTCCGCACAGACTTCTCTTGACCAGCCCCCAGTTATTGTACCACTTAGTAAGTAATCAGTCTGGGCTCCCGCATGTCCTTCTGGCCGCCACACACTTGCTGGCGAAGCCTCTTAGAGACAGCCCTTGCTTCCTTTATTGTGCTGTCACCTGTATCATGGTCTGATCTGAGGATTCAGAGTGCTGACCATCTCCAACATATCCAAGTCGCACGGCGACCGGACGCTCTTCAGCGCGGTGAACCTCAACGTTGGCCCGCGCGACCGCATAGCTGTGATCGGTCCCAACGGCTCGGGCAAGACCACGCTGTTCGAGATCATAGCCGGGAAGGCGAGGCCGGATAACGGCAGCGTGTCAATACGGACGGGCACTACCATCGGCTACCTCGAGCAGGACATAACCCCATCCTGCGGGCGAAGGTTGCTCGACCACGTGGCCAATGCCTTCACCGTGGAAGAGGGCCTGGCCCGCAGGATGCATGTCCTTCATGAAGAACTGTCTGAGACAGCGGATGCGAAGAGCTCCAGGGATCTTCTGCGCGAGCTGGGCGAGTCCCAGCATAAGTTCGAGGCGGCTGGTGGGTACAATGTCGATTACGAGGCCAAGATCATCCTGGCGGGACTGGGATTCGCCGGGTCGGACTTCCGCCGTCCTTTGACGGAGTTCAGCGGTGGGTGGCTAATGCGTGCCGAGCTGGCCAGGCTTCTTCTGGCCAACCCCGATCTCCTGTTGCTGGACGAGCCGACCAATCATCTCGACCTGGAATCATGCATTTGGTTCGAGGATTACCTTAGGTCGTACCAGGGAGCCGTTCTCGTGACTTCCCACGACCGGGCCTTCCTCAATCGGGTGATTGGCAAGGTATTTGCTATCGAGGACGGCAAGGTGATTTCTCACCGAGGCAGCTATGATAGCTTCGTCGAGGCCTGTCAGAAGGGGCGAGAGGTCGCTGAAGCCACGGCCAAGAGACAGGCGCTCAAGCTGAAGAAGCAAATGAGATTCATCGAGCGTTTTCGGGCCAAGAACACCAAAGCAACGCAGGTCAAGAGCCGCGTCAAACAGCTTGCGAAGATGGAACGAGTAGTCGTGCCCCGAGTTGGCAAGAAAATGAGTTTCTCTTTTCCTGATCCGGTACGAATCGGCAAGGACGTAATAACGCTGGAGCATATTCGCAAATCCTACGACGCAAACGTGGTCTACCACGACCTGAATCTGGGCCTGCATCGAGGGGACAGGGTAGCGTTGGTAGGCCCCAATGGCGCGGGCAAGACCACCCTGCTCAGGATCCTGGCAGGAGTGCTTCCCTTCGACGGGGGCGTGCGCAGGCTGGGGCACAACGTCACGACAGCCTACTACGCCCAGCACCAGCTAGAGCTTCTCGATCCGCTGAAAACTGCGCTGGAAGAGCTACAGTTCGCTGTCCCGGATGAGACCGAGGAGAAGCTGCGGGGGGTCCTGGGAGCCTTCCTATTCGGCGGCGATGACGTCTACAAAAGGGTATCCGTCCTCTCTGGTGGAGAAAAGAGCCGCCTGGCTATAGCCAAGATGCTCATGCAGTCGGCCAACTTCCTCCTCATGGACGAGCCCACCAATCACCTGGACATCCCCTCTCGTGAAGTACTCACGGACGCTCTCGAAGCCTACTCCGGTACACTATGTTTCATCACCCACGACCGGACGCTGATAAGAGAGATCGCTAACAAGATCATCGACATAAGGAACGGAGAGCTGAAGGTTTTTCCTGGTGACTACGATGGCTACCTGTACTGGAAAGGAGTATCAGAGAAGTCGGAGCCGGAGGAACAGCCGGGCGTGGAGACTGCAGCCAGGAGAGAGGACACGGCGAGAGACAAGCTGCGCCAGCGCAAGCGAATCGAAGGCGAACTGCGGAATCAATACTATGGACAGAAAGCCCCCATCGAAAAGCGAATCGCCGAAATCGAGGCCGAGCTGTCGGACCTGGAGGAGCAGGTCAGGCAACTCGAGACTCTGCTCTCCAGCCCGGAGCATTACGGGGATGGCGGCTGGTTTTCGGAGACATATCAGAAGCTCGGCAGGCTGAACGATACCGTCAAAGCGCTCACCGAAGAGTGGGGGAGGCTCTTGGAAGAGGTGGAGAAACTACAAAAGGGATTCGAGGAAGCGAACAGAAAGCTCGACTTGGGCTAAGGCATACCTTGGTAGCCGTGTCCTCCCCGATCCCGACTACACCGGTTCCCTCTGGCGACGCAAGATATCAGGGCAGGCCGGGGACAAGGATTTGTCGGCACTTCTAACACGCCTCGGTGCGGAGTTCAGGATCGAGTCCCTCAAAGACGATCAAAGGATGGAGCAATAAGAAGTAGCCCTGGGTGTCTTCCTGTTCTCTGAAAAGAGCGTAGGGCACCGTGCCCGTGGCATCGTCCACCGACAACAGCAGGGTGAACATGGGCCTCCGGCCCTCCAGCCAGTCATGGTGGCTTCCGTCGAGTTGGAGCAGCATGCCCTCCTGCGGCATCCGCTAGCGCCGGCACCTGTGGCGTGGAGGTCGGCGGTACCGCGGGCTGGGCAGCCCCGCCCCCATAAGGAGCCTCCGCACCGTGGAACGGGACAGCACTATCCCCTCCCGCTCTGCCAGCAGCTCCGACAGATGGGTGTGATTGACCCCGCTGTAACGCCCCTGGGCCATGGCCACCCGCCTGCGGCGGGCTGTCCCATTGATGCTGGCGTGGCGTTCCAGGGCAGGCGACCCCGGTTCCCGTGGGCAAGGGCGGCAGCGCCCTCCTTACGATACGCTGCCAGGATTCGCCACGCATGGCGTTCACTCACCACAAGAACCTCCGCCGCCTCTCCCATCGACCAGCGCCCCTCCAACACTGCGTTCAAGATCTGTAACCTAGCCTGTTCCTTTGCGTTCAACGTCAGTCCTTTCATAGACTGACATTTTCCCTGATCAGTTAACTACTGACATAATTGTAGAACAACAACACGAGCATAATAGATGGGTGCTCGGAAAGGACTTCATATCGGAGCAGTCCGTCACACGGCCTTCTTTGGTATCGGCCTCCATCTCCCCAGCCTATCCAGCCAGACCTAACGCCAGCAACTCTAACTTGATAAGTGGTACAATACTCGGGGGGCCGGTCAGAATCAAGGATATCGTCGGCTATCGTCGGTGGGTTTCGCACGACGGGTGCGCCGCTCAAGGAGCAGACATTGAACATACTTTTGGTTTACCCTCGCTACCCGGAAACATTCTGGAGTTTCAAACATGCCCTCAAATTCGTCTCGAAAAAAGCGGCTTTCCCTCCCCTGGGACTGTTGACCATAGCGGCGCTTCTCCCACCGGAGTGGGAAAAGAAGCTGGTCGACATGAATACTGATAACCTGAAGGATAAAGATATCACCTGGGCCGATTACGTGTTCATCAGTGCTATGGACATACAGCGAGAGTCGGCGCGGGAGGTAATTGGGCGCTGCGCACAGCTACAGACCAAGATCGTCGCAGGTGGGCCCCTGTTCACCATAGGTTATGAAGAGTTTGAACAGGTGGATCACTTCGTACTGGGCGAGTTCGAGTCAATAGCACCGGGTTTCGCGGCTGACCTGGAAGAGGGGATTGCCCAGCGCATTTGCCAATGTGAGTCAGGACCCGACATTCGATTGAGCCCGGTGCCGGCGTGGGATCTGATCGACACAAGGAAGTATGCCTCCGTGAGTGTGCAGTATTCGCGAGGTTGTCCCTTCGATTGCGAATTCTGTGATGTGGTTCTTCTGAACGGCCGGGTGCCAAGGACCAAAAGCGCCAAGCAGTTGCTGGAGGAAATGGAGGCTATCTACCACTTGGGATGGCGCGACAGCGTTTTCATTGTCGATGACAACTTCATCGGCAACAAGAAAAAGCTGAAGGCCGAGATACTTCCGGCGATCATAGAGTGGAAGAAGCAGAGGAACCACCCCTTTGAGTTGCTCACGCAAGCCTCCATAGGTATCTCCGATGACGAGCAACTGATGCAGTTGATGGTCGAGGCGGGGTTCAACAGGGTGTTTGTTGGGATTGAGACTCCAAATGAGGAGAGCCTGGAGGAATGCGGCAAGTTCCAGAATGCCAACCGCGACCTGGTGGCCTCGGTGAAAAGGATTCAGAACCACGGAATGGAGGTACAGGGTGGATTCATCGTCGGCTTCGACAATGATCCGTACAACATCTTTGAGAGACAGATCAATTTCATTCAGCAGAGTGGCATTGTGACCGCCATGGTCGGCTTGCTGAACGCTCCAAAAGGCACCAGGCTCTACAAGCGCTTGAAGGGGGAAAATCGGTTGCTCTATGAGGTCTCCGGGGACAACACCGATTTCAGCATCAACTTTGTCCCCAAAATGAGTCGAGAAACGCTCATCAATGGCTACAGACATATCCTGACCGTAATCTACGCACCAAAGCAATACTACGCGCGTATCGGTACACTGCTGAGAGAGCACCGGCCCAAGGTGGTGCACAAGCGTTCGCATCTGAATATCGGGGAACTTCGAGGCTTCTTGAAGTCCATATGGTACCTGGGAATAAGGGAAAAAGGCCGGCGATATTATTGGCGCATGGTCATGTCGACGCTGTTGCGCCGACCACGCTCATTGCCCATGGCAATCACTTTGGCCGTTTACGGGTACCACTTTCGCAAACTGGTGGAAAGCTATGCCCAAAACCCAACTGTGATCAATACTCCCCTATAACAGTCTTACGAGTGGGGTGGCAAACCAGTCCTCCTGCCCAGATTTGTGCTTTATGCGGGGCGTCTCTTTCCTAGAACCCCCAATATCCTCAAGCGGGGCCACGAGGACCGACAAGTAATCTCTCTTGCCGGGCACATCACTAGTCCCCAGCCCTTTTGTCGCTCCCCCCAACCCCGTGGGCCTCCATTATAGCCATCTCCCCGCATAGCCTACCGCTCAATATACAAGTGGTTTCGGAGCAGGGGGTAAACAGGCGTTCGCTGTACGTGCCCATTGGCCCCCCCCGTTTCGGGGCATCTCAATCACTGGGGACAGTCCTTACAAAGGATATTGGTCTGGGCACCTCGTATCCACCCAATCGAAGTAGGGCTTCTCCGCTTCACTTATTCACGGGGAGCCAATCGCTGACCCTTACCAGATCAGACACTTCAGCGGTCCACTGGTACAC
>JADHWZ010000051.1 GCA_016783225.1 Dehalococcoidia bacterium
AACCACAAATGTTTCGTGAGTAGTCTCTTCCCTCTTAATCAACTGATATCTTCTGAATAGACTCCAGTTAATCTCCTCTAGCTCGGACGGCTTTGAGGTAAAGGTCTTGATAATCCTGCTCGGTCGTCCCTTCGCCCCCCTTAGAGCACGACTTCTTATGGGCAATGTTTCAGGAGCTTCGTGCTTAAATTCTATCGGTTCCATCATCTGCCCCAGCATGCCATCTCCAAGAATAATTGTAGGAATCAGATATTTGTCGGCGAGGTCAAATGCGCGGTGGGTGAAATCCGCCAACTCCTGTACCGATGATGGCGCCAGAACTATAGTGCGATAATCGCCATGACCCCCACCTCGAGTAGCCTGAAAATAGTCTGACTGAGAAGCAGATATACTTCCTAACCCCGGCCCACCTCGGGACATATTGACAATCACCGCAGGAAGTTCACAGGCTGCCAAATACGATATCCCCTCCTGCTTCAGGCTAATGCCAGGACTGGAAGAGGAGGTCATCGCCCTAGCTCCGGAAAGACTGGCTCCGTATACCATATTTATAGCCGCAATCTCACTTTCTGCCTGGACAAAAGAGCATCCATCCCTTCTGCTCAAGTGAGCAGCCATATACTCGGTCAGCTCATTCTGAGGCGTAATAGGATAACCGAAATAGCACTGACAGCCAGCTCTGATAGCCGCCTCTCCAACGGCACTATTTCCATTCATGAGGACTTTACTCACGGTAAACCTCTATTGCTACGTCCGGACATACCAGCGCACAAATAGCACAGCCTGTACATTCGCCATCACCATCATTAAAGGCAACTGCTAAATACCCGCTGGCATTTATCTTATCGGACGTAGAAATCACGTTCTTAGGGCAGAACGACGCGCATATCAGGCATCCCTTACAAAGCTCCTGGTCGACTTCGATATATCCTTTCATCACAAATATGACATCGCAGATTGCCGACGATTAACACATGAATTCTAGTCTCATAGCTGCTTGAAGTCAATCTGAGCCATGAACTACGTTACTTCTCTGCTCAAATCAAAGATGCCCCAAAAGGATGGGCAAGGTTCGTCGAGAAGTATCGCAGTTAGTATGCCTGCCATGATTTAAGGCAGGCCATGAACTCTCGATGAAGTCTATCGTTCGAAGCGATCAGTTGTTTGGATTGACAAGCTGCTCGCTTCCCCTGCCAATCGGTGATTTTGCCGCCAGCTTCCCTAATCAGTAGAAGCCCGCCGGCGATATCCCATGGGTAAACAAAGCGATGGAAATAAAGGTTAACCCGTCCACAAGCGACATAAGCTAACCCTAAGGATGCTGACCCCATGATTCTCAGGCAATGTACCTGACCCCATAACTTGCTAGTTATGTCAAGCAATTCACTGCCTTGCTCATAGCTATAACCCAGGTCAAGGCCTACTAAAGAGTCCTGAAGTGAGCTTTCTTTGGAGACATGGATTGCTGAGTCGTTAAGATAAGCCCCACGTCCCTTCTCAGCCCGAAAAAGCTCCCCTCTGAGTGGGTCGTAAGTCACCCCAAGCAGTATATCATCATCTTTGACCAGGGCAATACTTACGCAGAAGAAGGGAATACCAAAGACATAATTGTTGGTGCCGTCCAACGGGTCAACTATCCAGGTATAACCGGCAACCGGGGTAGTGGAATTAGATTCCTCGGACAGGATATTGTAGTCGGGATAGTCCCGTTGCAGGAGTTCGACTATGAGCTTTTCGGACAGAACATCTACTTCAGTAACTAAGTTGCTCTTACTCTTGTGCTTTACCTCTTTTTCGGAGTGAAAATGAGCCAAGAGAATCTTACCAGCTTCTCTGGCTGCCTCAGTAGCTACCTCAAGGGCACTCCTGCCACTTCGTGCTAAGGGCAAGTTATTCATGGGAGGTTGTTTGTTTTATCACCCTCACCTTATTTGTCTCCCCTCAAGGGCGAGGCTAAATGAGGGATTCTTCACTTCCCTCAGAATCAATCATGCCTACTGCAATTGGCACCACGGAGAATCAAAATCTATTTTCGTAGCAATGACAGGTATGATTACTAAAGGCTTTCATGATCGGCTTTTCAAACAGACCGTCGAACAAGCCCCATCTTTTCTTTGACTTCTCCCAAGGTCTTTCTGGCAATAACCTGAGCCCGGCAAGCCCCGTCGGAAAGGACTTCAGTTGCATATTGCGGTCTAGCTGCAAAAGCAGCCCTCCTCTCCCGAAGAGCCTCCAATTCTGAATTTATTCCTTCAGCCAGTAGTCTCTTACAATCAACACAACCGATGCTTGCCGAACGGCACGCATCAGCAATCCCATCCACACGACCCGGATCAAAGAAGTGATGGAGACTGAAGACATTGCACACCTCGGGGTGGCCAAGGTCGGAGCGATACCGTCGAGCTGGATCAGTAACGGCAGTCATCACCAGCTTCAACGTCTCCTCGGGTGTGGCCGCCAGTTCAATGTAGTTGTCATACGTCTTGCCCATCTTTTGAGTGCCATTCAACCCCACCACCAAAGGGAAGGAGGTAAGCTTGGATTGAGGCTCAGGAAAAGTAGGGCCAAAGATAGAGTTGAAGCGGCGAGCTATTTCGCGTGCCAGTTCAAGGTGAGGAAGCTGGTCTTCACCTACTGGCACAACCTCTCCCTTGTAGAGCACGATGTCTGCGGTCATAAGTACTGGATAGCCTACCAGTCCATAGTTGACATTCTGTGGCTGCATCCGCGCCTTCTCCTTGAAAGTAGGTACCCGCAATAACCAGCCCAAGGGGGTGACCATACTAAGCAAAGTATGAAGCTCCATGACCTCAGGCACATGCGACTGAACAAACAGGATGCTCTTTTGTGGGTCAAGACCGGCAGCCAACCAGTCAAGCATCATCTCGTGGATGTTCTCCTGAAGCCTGGCCGTCTCCTCCAAGCTGGTCAAAGCATGGACGTCAACTATGCAGTAAATGCAATCATATTCTTCTTGGAGGTTAACGTAATTCTGAATAGCGCCCAAGTAATTGCCGATGTGCTGCCTACCGGTAGGTCGGGCACCAGAGAACACGCGCTGTTTCATTTTTCCCGCCGAAGTTTAGCACAAAGCGCTACTAGCTACAATGCAATACTCGTTTATTATCAGCACATTGTCACCATGAGCGACAGCGAAGAGTCTCAAAGTCGAAATGTAAAAGCTAAAGACAAAAATGCGAAATGACAGATTAAAATTCAAAAAGCAATCCAGGTGGCTGACTCTGACGAGCAAAACCGATATTTACATTTTTATTTGTCATTTTAACTTTTGATTTCCAAATTTTGAGTTAGTGATAGCAAAGGGCCCAGAATCATAAATAGGGTTGCTGGTCGTTCTCTGCCAGCCCAAGATAGATTTGGGGACATCTGTCTACATGCTTTCAGGAGCCGCCATCCCCATCAGGCCAAGTGTTCGTGCCAGAACGATTTGGGCCGCCCTGACTAACCTAAGTCGAGCCCAAGTTAGCGTCTCATCTTCGGAAACGACCCGACACTGCTTGTAAAAGCTGTGGAAGACGGTGGCCAAGTCCTGAGCATAGTAAGGCAAATGATGAGGTTCCAAGCTGCGGGCAATTGTTTCTACTATCTCTGGCAGCACAATCAACCTTCGTATTAGGGTCAGCTCTGGCTCGGTGGTGAGGAGGACGACATCACCCTGGCTGTAGTCTATCCCTTTCTCCTCAGCCAACCGAAGGATACTGGCAATACGAGCGTGGGCATATTGAACGTAGTAAACCGGATTATCCGCCGACTGCTTTCTGGCCAGCTCCAAATCAAAGTCCATCTGTGCATCAGCCGAACGAGACAAGAAGAAGAAGCGACAGGCATCCGCGCCAACTTCGTCTATTACTTCCTTCAGAGTAATGACATCCCCGCTACGCTTGGAGACTCTGACTATCTCCTGGCCACGACGCAGTGTAACCAGCTGGCAAATTACGACTTTGAGCCGTTCCGGATTCACCCCCAAGGCATTGACCACCGCTTTCATACGAGAAACATGTCCTTGGTGGTCAGCTCCCCAGATATCAATCACGGTGTCAAACTGCCGCTCCAGGAACTTGTTGAAGTGATAGGCGCTATCAGATGCGAAGTAAGTGGGTGAGCCATCGCTGCGCACTAGTACGTTGTCCTTATCTTCACCTAACGCAGAGGATACAAACCAAGTGGCATTTTCCTTCTCCGTCATATAGCCGCCCCCCAGCAACTTCATAGCTTTTTCATATTGGCCACCGCGATACAGGCTCTGCTCACTAAACCAGACATCGAACTCCACTCCCAGCAACTCGAGGTCCTGCCTAATCTTGTCCATGATCTTGCCAATCCCAATCTCCCCCAGTTCCTGAGTAGCAACGTCTTCAGGCAATACCAGAAAGCGGTCGCCCTCCGTGCCAATAATCTCGTTGGCCAAATCAACCATGTAATTACCCATATAGCCCTCGCTTGGCATTTCAGCATCGACGCCAAGGCATTGCTGATAGCGGGCATAAAGAGAACGCTTGAAAGCATCCAATTGGCTACCTGCATCATTGATATAGTATTCCTTCTGCACAGCATGACCAGCAGCACCAAGCACATTGGCCAAAGTGCTGCCCAGGACAGCGCCACGCCCATGGCCCACATGAAGAGGTCCAGTAGGATTAACGCTGACAAATTCAACTTGAACAGACTTGCCACCACCCAAATCAATATCCCCGTAAGACCCGCTCGCCTCCAAGATAACTTTCACCTGCTCTGCCAGCCATTCGCCGCTAAGAGTGAAGTTGATGAAACCCGGAGGGGCAGCAACTACTTTGGCAACCTCAGGCAAAGGAGGTATAAGTTCGATAATCTTCTCGGCGATTGCTAGGGGGGGCATTTCTGTTGCCCGGGCCAACTTCAATGGAAGACTTGAAGCATAATCGCCATGCTCAGGGTTCTGCGGGTGCTCTACGGTCACCTCAGGCAATGTTGCAGGGGCAAGTAACCCTCGTTGTTGAGCCTCTGTTGCAGCTTGCTCTAGAGCTCTAGCCAGTTTTCGTCTCAACATCGTCAAATCAACTCGATTCGCCGCCTCGCCATACTCTGGCTACCTCTTGAGCCAGGAGACGATGCTCAAACATCTTCAGGCCAGGATCGCTCCGGAAAAGGGATATCGCCTCATTTCGGGCCAACTCCAGAAGGGGGACATCGGACAACCTAGCCATACGGAGGTCTGGCAAACCACTCTGGCGAGTACCGAAGAACTCACCCGGCCCTCGCAGCTCCAGGTCTTTCTCAGCTAACTCAAAACCATCCTGAGTCTCCTCAATCGACTTCAACCTTTCCCTTCCTTCAAGTGAGGGGTTCTCGGCCAATAGCAGACAGTAACTCTGTTTTTCACCCCGCCCCACTCGACCCCGAAACTGATGCAACTGCGATAGGCCGAAACGGTCAGCCGCCTCCACCAGCATGACCGTAGCATTAGGGACGTCAATGCCTACCTCCACCACGGGCGTAGACACTAGAATATCAATCTTACCATCCCGGAAGCTTTGCATTATTCCGTCTTTATCACTGGGTGACATCCGCCCATGAAGTAGGCCAAGCCTCAAATCTGGAAAAACGTCGTTGGATAATCGCTGATACTCAGCTACTGCCGCCTTAGCTTCAATGTTTTCCGACTCCTCAATAAGAGGGCAAATTATGAAGGCTTGCTCCCCAGCAGCAGTCTGCCGCCGGAGGAAGTCATACGCCCTACCCCGATACCTGGGCTCAAGCCACCTTGTCTTTATCGTCTGCCTCCCCGGCGGTAGCTCATCAATAACCGAAAGGTCCAAATCGCCGTAAAGCGTCAGCGCTAGGGTCCGCGGGATGGGAGTAGCCGTCATGATCAGTATGTGGGGATTGAATCCTTTCTGACGCAATGTTAAGCGCTGCAAAACGCCAAAGCGATGCTGCTCGTCAATTACTGCCAGCCCAAGTTTGCAAAATTCCACGCCCTTCTGAATAAGAGCATGAGTGCCAATGACTATATCTATCTCGCCTTGCTGAATCCGTTGATGCAGGGCTCCCTTCTCTTTTTCGCTCAGACTTCCAACTAGTAAGGCAAGGGTAACAGGGCGAGGAAAAAGCCCACCGTAGCTGCAAACATTACCCTGCTCATCCTTTTTGTTACTCACTTTGGATAGAAGCTGGCAAATACTGTAGAAATGTTGCTCAGCCAGTATCTCGGTTGGTGCCATCAGTGCTCCCTGATAGCCATTACCGGCAGCTACCAGCAATGCGGCCACAGCCACCACAGTCTTGCCACTACCTACCTCACCCTGGAGAAGACGTGACATGGGCCTCGATTGCTTCAAGTCAGCTAATATCTCCTGAAGCACCCGCTGCTGGGCCAGAGTCAGAGTGAAAGGCAAGGACTTCAGAAACCAGTTCATACTTTCCCCATCTATATTGAAAGCGTTGCCCGGTTGGCTTTCCTGCCAGTCTCGCTTCTTGTCCAGCACACCCAATTGAAGAAGGAAGAGCTCATCAAAAGCCAGACGCTTCCTGGCCTCCGCCTTCGTCAAATGACTTTCCGGGTAATGAGCTTGCATAATCGCTTCTGGCAAATCCACGAGTTGGCACCGACTCTTGGTTTCCTGGGGTAAGAAATCGGCCACCCGCCATGTCCATTGGTCAACAACTCTCTTTACCAGATTCCTCATCTGGCGGGGATATAGGCCACGAGTTAGGGGATAAACCGGCACTAGACGACCGGTATGAATCAATTCCTTATCTTCGACCAGTTCCCACTCTGGCGATTGAAAGACCTTTTGCCTCTTAAATTCAGCCACCCTGCCACTGAGCACTAACTGAGCATTTGTCGGTAACTTCTTGGCCAAGTAGGGTTGATTAAACCAAACTGCCCTCATATTGCCAGTCTCATCACCAACGATAGCTTCCGTACCTCGCTGACTACCCAACCTAGCAATCCGAGCCTCCCACACTGTAGCTAAAACGGTTTGTTCCTCATCCACTTCCAGCTCGGCAATGGATTTCCTCTGGCTGTAATCAAGGTGACGCCTGGGAAAGAAATAAACCATGTCGCGAACTGTCTTTACTCCCAGCCTGGCTAACTTGCTAGCCAGATTAGCAGTAATACCTTTGACGACACTTACCTCTGAGTCCAACCCCTTGTCACTGTTCGGAGAACGAGCACTGGAGGCATGGGACGCACGACCGGCTACGACGGAGCGAGGACGCTTCTTTGTTGCCGGCGCTGCTCCCGCTGCTTGCTCCGCTTGAGCCAGCCAACCGAGCACATCCTTTGCCCACGCCTTACGCCTCTCCGTGTCCCAAGCAGCATAACCAGGTTCAGCCAACTTGAGTTCATTAAAATGAGCCAGAAGTTGAGGGGAGTCAATCTTGTCCCTGGTTTCTGTTGCCCACTTGCGAAGGAACCCGTCAAGCCCGCCCATTACGGTGGTATCAACATAGTTTCTTTGACATTCCATTTGGAGAATGGTACGTAGTGGCTCGACATTCACCAGCGATGGATCGGTCACCGACCTTCCCCTTCTCTCAGCGCCACAATCAGGACACCCGGATCACCATGGACTGGCGGCGGTGGGCTGAGCCAGCTATAGGAACCCATTTCTTTGCATCTCTAGAGCTTAGCCTCTCCCCAAAAGAACTTGCTTCCTCAGGCGCAGTACTGTGGACGATGGCCAAATCTCAAATGGTCGAGGGACTTACTGCGACCTCACACGGTCACTCAATGCCACCGAAGACACTGATGATTATGCCAGCTTGAACAAAGCTCACTACCTCGCACGGCAATTGGAGGTCTCTCACATTAAGGTCCCCCACACTGTCGCCTTGCCTTTATTGACACGTCCATCTACAGACAACTATATCGGGGCGTCACAAACCCTCTGGATACAATCACGCAGGCAATCGACTCCGTTACCCCATGCACCACGTGAGGCACGCCCCGGTCGGTTTGGCAACTTGGGATGCTGGCCTAATAACCAACCCCAAGACAAGTTAGCCCATCCACAGCCAATGAACTGAATTCAGCACTTGGTCTCGGCTAGTGCCGCCCTACTTCGTCATTCCAGTGAGACTACGTAGCTATAGTGGGGCTGACCGCCAGACACCATCTCGACCTGCTTCTCAGGGAGCTTGCCGCGGAGTTCCCGGACTATCTGCTCAGCGTCAGCTGCCTGAACATCCACGCCGTAATACAGAGTCACCACTTCCGCCGCCTCAACCCCCACCTTATCCAGGGCTTCGAAAAGAACCTCCGCCGCGCTATCACCGGCAGCCACCAGTTCCTCATCATCAACGATGGCTATGGCTTGCCCCTTGCTTATCTTCAAGCCTTTTATTTGAGTACCACGCACTGCCTTGGTCACTTCTACTGTCTTCACCGTGGCTATAGCTTCCTCCATAGCCCGAGCGTTTTCCTGCAGACCTCCTTCATAATTGAAACCAATCAGAGCCGCCACTCCCTGAGGGAAGGTCCTGGTCGGCACCACAGCTATTTCTTTGGATGTTAATGGCTGGACTTGAGAAGCAGTAGAAATGATATTCTTATTGTTGGGCAATAGAACAACTTTCTGTGACGGCACCGATTCTACCGCTTCAAGTATCTCCTGAACGCTGGGATTCATTGTCTGCCCACCTGGGACTACTGCCGCTGCTCCTAAACTCTGGAGAACCTCTTTCACTCCATTTCCAGCTGCTACAGCTACTACAGCCACATCAGAGGCCGGCAACTTCTCCCGCTGCATCTCAACAAAGCCCACATGCTGGTCATCCATATTCTGAACCTGTAGCTGATGCAGAGTACCTAGCGAAGTAGCATACCGTATGACACTGCCGGGGTCGTAGGTGTGGATATGCACCCTGACAGTGGTCTCATCACCAACGACGACAAGAGATTGCCCCTCACCTTCCAGCTTCTTTCTGATTCTGTCCAGATTGAGTTTTTGGCCTTCAAGCAGGAAATTGGTGCAGTAACCGTAGGGCTCCCCTGATTCAACCGGGAGCTCGGCGGCCGCGGAACCCACAGGCAAATCGGCAGTAACCATCTGGGGTCTGCGGTACTGCATTTCTTCCATTTCTCCCCTCAAGTAACGAAGTGCTCCTTCGAGCAATATGTATATTCCCTGTCCCCCAGCATCCACCACCCCGGCCTCACGCAACACAGGTAACAAAAGGGGAGTCCTAGCTACTGAATCCCTAGCTGCCTTGACCACAGCCCCCATTACACTGGTCATGTCATCAGGATTGGCTTGGGCAGCTACTTCAGCAGCTGCGGATGCATCCCGAATTACCGTCAACATAGTTCCCTCTACCGGTTGTGATAATCCGTTATAGGCAGTACGCGATGCCTCACTCAGCGCTAGTGCCCAATCACGCCCAGTGATGGATTCCTTCTCAGTAAGCCCTTTCGCAAGGCCACGGAAGAACTGGGACAAGATCACCCCTGAATTTCCTCGAGCGCCCATCAAGGCACCCTGGGCCATCGCCTTAACCACAGATGTGAGGTCATTGAGCGGAGCTCGGGCAGCCTCTTCCATGGTTGAGCGCATAGTGAGCAACATGTTTGTCCCGGTGTCACCATCAGGCACAGGGAAGACATTTATGGCATTAATGTCTGGAACGCTTTTCTCCAGCCATCTGCTGCCAGCATCAAACATACCTCTCAGGTCCTCGCCCCTACAGAAAACGATCTGAGTCATTCTTCTCCTTTGCTTACTTGGGCAATTGTGGTATTATTCTACTACTCTTGTCAAGCCTACCCTGTGGAGGAGGAATTAACGATTTGGCTAGAAGATGCGACATCTGTGGGAAAACAGTTCAATATGGCAACCAGGTAAGTCACTCCAAACGCCATACTAAACGACGCTGGCTACCCAATATTCAGCCAGCCACAATTACTGTCGACGGTAAACCGAAACGGCTCAATATGTGCACGCGTTGCTTGCGCACCCAACACAAACTAGCCCACTGAATCAAGCGCTCTCCTCATCTCATGTAACGCTTTACCCACATCTTGTTCAGAACCAAAAATCGCAGCTCCGGCAACCAGAACGTCGGCTCCAGCTTGAGCTACCCCTGGAGCTATACTAGCAGTGATGCCACCATCGACCTCCAACTCTACATTGGCTTGCCTACGATCCAGCACTTCTCGCAGCCGAGCTATCTTATCCATCATACTTCCAATGAAAGCCTGGCCCCCAAACCCGGGATTGACGGTCATAACCAATACCAAGTCAAGTAGAGGAAGGACCTCGTCTACCAAACTCAAGGGAGTAGCTGGGTTCACCGCTACTCCCACTCTGATGCCTAACCCCTTTATTGTCTCAATCAAGCGGTGCAGATGCTGGCCGACTTCAACATGAACTGTGATAATGTCAGCTCCAGCCTCGGCAAACTGTAGAATATGGTTCTCTGGTCGCTCAATCATCAAGTGCACATCGAGGGGCAGGTTAGTCCAAGAACGAAGAGACGCCACCACTGGAGCACCGATAGTAATGTTAGGCACAAAGTGTCCGTCCATGACATCGACGTGAATATAGTCGGCGCCGGCTTTGGCCACCTCGGCAACTTGTTCCCCAAGGCGACTAAAGTCAGCGGAAAGAATCGACGGCGCCAGTTTAGTTCGTGTACTTCTCATTGCTCGACTCAATAAGCTTCGCAGTTCGGAACAAGGCCGCTGCTATCTGCTCAGGGGCTGCGGCGACGACAGCGTTCCGAGCTGCGACTGAGGTTTCCAGCATGATCTCATAGATATCCTTGGCAAAAACAGCGAGAATTCGCGATACTCGTCCAAACTCAGCTCTCAGAAGCTTCTATTCTTGCCGATAGCATATTGTACTAGCTTACCTGCAGTGTTGTCTAACTTACCTACAGTGCTGTGTGCCTCACGGAGAGGCGACCCCTTTCTCACCAGATAGTCAGCAAGATGAGTAGCTAACGTGTAGCTGTCTGTCATGAAATCTTGCATCTGAGTGGCATTGATTTTCAGCGCCTTTATCAGCCTTGCAAAGCACTCTGGTCGAAGACATCACCTTCATCATAAGTGGTCAGACTGTGGTCGTAGAGGCAGACGTGACATTTCCTGCCCACGACCAAACAATTACCTCGAAATTGTCCGAATATGAATTGCTATGCTATACTCTGGTTCCGGCACTATGACTCACTGCGTAGGCGCCAACGGGAGAGCCGGAGAGGTGGAACATCAGGTTAAAATGAACACTGATGAGCGAAAGGCCTAGCAATGGAGAAATCCAGCACATTTACGATTCTGGACAAGCTGGCGCCGATCTCTGGCCACCCCAAAGGAACTCCTGGCTGGCCTTTGTCATTAAGATCAACTACAAGGCAAGGAGCCAGCTAGTCTCTCGACAGTCCAGACGTCATAGATATGGAAGTCCAGATGCCAGACATAGACATTGGCAAACCCGTACTAATCTTGTCTGCTGGAGCCCACACTACTCCCTATGCTTGACAGTCTGGAGGAGTCCCCATTTCAGAGTTTCTACTCTTGTAGGAGCGCATTGGTGCACGACTTGGTATTTGTTGAGAGTGACCCATTCTCACCTATCCGCTATATTTATCGGGTAAGCGGCACACTGTACT
>JADHWZ010000052.1 GCA_016783225.1 Dehalococcoidia bacterium
GGTCCGTCAACCGACAGGTTAAGGTCGCATGTTCACTGGGACGTGACTCTCGTCTGATAAAGCTACCGGGAATCTTGCCCACAGAATAGTGTCTTTCCTCATAATCCACTGTCAATTGGACGAAATCACGACCTTCGCGGGGTTCATCACTGATGCAAGCAGTAACCAAAACGATGGTATCACCGTAGCGAACAGTGACAGCACCGTCAGCTTGTTCAGCCAACTTGCCCGTCTCAATAGTTAGCAATCTATCCCCGATTGTGCATTCGACAGACTGGAACATCCTTGACAACTCCTTTAGCTTACTTCCGCAAGCCTAACCTACCGATGAGACTACGATAACGCTTGACGTCGCGCTCGCTAACATAAGCCAGTAAGCGTCTGCGCCGCCCTATTAGCTTTAGAAGCCCACGACGGGAATGATGATCATGAGCATGCATCTTCAAATGTTCGGCCAGTTGGTTTATCCTCCCGGTAAGCAACGCCACCTGGACTTCGGGCGAGCCAGTATCACCCTCGTGAATTCCAAAATCAGAAACGGTAGCTCCCTTCTTCTCTTTATCCAAATCTACACTCCTTGTAATCCATCCATAAGCCAAGATTATAACACAGGTTCAAAATCATTGCACAGCCTCTTTAGCAATCAGCCCGCTTAGAGTATAATAGAGGCGGCATGACCTCTCAGGTTTTCTACCGCAAATGGCGTCCCCAGACTTTGTCTGAAGTCGTAGGGCAAGACCACGTTACCCAGACACTGCGCCACGCCGTCGACAGTGAGCGAGTAGCCCACGGCTATCTTTTCTGCGGTCCACGAGGCACTGGGAAGACCAGCACCGCACGCATCCTGGCAAAGGCAGTGAATTGCCTTAACCCCACGCAAGGAGAGCCGTGCAACAACTGCGACGTGTGTCGGGCAATTAACGACGGCAGTGCTTTAGATATAGTAGAGATAGATGCCGCGAGCAATCGGGGCATTGATGAAATTCGTGCCCTGAGGCAAAAGGTCAACTATGCCCCAAATCTTGCTCGCTACAAAGTCTACATCATAGACGAAGTCCACATGATAACCAAGGAGGCTTCCAATGCATTTCTCAAGACTTTGGAAGAGCCACCTCCTCATGCCATCTTCATTCTGGCGACCACAGAACCACATAAAGTTCTGGCAACTATCTTGTCGCGGTGCCAGTATTTCGATTTTCACCGGCTCTCCCAATCGGCAGTGATTTCTAAGCTCAGCCTGATCTGTGACAAGGAAGGCATCCACATCGAGCCTGAAGCCTTGAGGCTCATCGCCAAGGTCACTACCGGCAGCCTCCGCGACGCTGAAAACCTAGTGGAACAGCTCGTCGCCTATTATGGGCATCAGATTGAGCTTCACCAGGTGCAGGCAATGCTGGGCATCAGTGGTGACCTGCGGATCAGAGAGCTAGTTAAGCACATTATCCATAAGGACATCCCCGCCGGCATAAAGACCATTAGCGGCATCAGCAATGATGGACTTGACCTGCGCCAGTCTAACCGAGAACTAGTAGACTACCTCCGAGACTTGCTCTTGGTCAAATCGGGCTCCGAAGCGGCGGTGGATGTCACCAGCGACGACCTGACTGAGATGAGAAGTCTGGCAGCTGATGCCAGCCTCGACTACTTGCTCACGGCTCTCAAGCTGTTTGGCGGGGTAGACCTTCGCCTGGACAATTATTCCCCGCTACCTCTGGAATTGGCCTTAGTAGAATGCATCTTGTCTGTGACCGGGGAGAACCAGCCGGCTCAACCGGTGCCAGCTGAGCCCTACGAGCTGACCGAGGTAGCCAGCCTCACCGCCAAACCAACCAAGCCTCCTCCAGAGCCTCAGACTCCGGCGGCAGCCGAGATCACCAAAATCCCCGACACCAAATCCTCCGAGGATATCGACTACTTGCGCGGTCGATGGAAGGAATTCATCAATGCTATGCGCGGTGAAGGCTCCAGAGGTAACTTGGATGCCGTCTTGCGAAGCGCCTGTGAACCCCTGGCTGTTCAGGACGGCATCTTGACAGTAGGCTTCTATCACGAGTTTCACAAAGAGTACATCGAAGACCGCAAGTATAAGCATCTGGTAGAAAGGAAGCTGCACGAGGTCTTTGGGCAACCATACAAACTGGACTGCGTTATTATCGAACGCAGAAAAGGGACTGAAGCGGAAATACCTCTGGTGAAGGCTGCTCAAGAGATAATGGGAGCCAGGATTATTGACGACAACCCTGAAACGGAGGAGAAATGAATAAGAATGTGTTTCGCCAGGCGCAACAACTGCAGACCAAACTAGCCAGGGCCCAAGAAGAGCTAGGCGAGATGACCGCTGAGGTAAGCTCCGGTGGCGGAGCAATCAAGATAGTGGTTGACGGCCAGCAAAAGATACGCTCGGTGACTATATCTCCAGAGGTAATCAATGCTGAAGACGCCGAGCTTCTGGAGGACTTGGTCACAGCAGCAGTGAACGAAGCCATCCAGAAGTCGCAGGAACTTGCTGCCAGCCACTTGAGCAGCTTGACCGGTGGGCTCAAAATCCCAGGACTGTTTTGACAACAGGAGCTTTACATTACTAGCTTTTGCATTTTCACCAGGAGGCTGAATTCTTGAGTACCGACTTCATGCCTGCCGCCGAGCCAATCGCCAGATTAATTGAACAGTTCAATAGGTTGCCTGGCATTGGCCCGAAGAGCGCACAACGGCTAACCTACCATTTGCTGCGAGCACCCGAAGAGGAAGCTGAGGGCCTGGCTGAAGCCATCAAAGCGGTAAGGGAAAAACTGAGCTTGTGTTCCATGTGTCTCAATATTACCGATTCCAACCCCTGCCCTATCTGCCGTGATACGGAGCGCGACCATACCACAATCTGTGTCGTCGAAGAGCCCATCGACATACTTGCTCTGGAGCGCACAAGAAAGTTCAAGGGCCTCTACCATGTGCTCCACGGCGTCATTGCCCCGGCCGATGGGGTAGGGCCCGATGAACTGAAAATCAAAGAGCTTCTGTCTCGCCTCGACGGCAGTTCGGTGAGCGAGGTGATACTGGCAACCAATCCTAACCTGGAAGGAGAAGCCACCACCATGTATATTCAACGTCTGCTCGCCCCTCTGGGTATTCGAGTCACCCGGCTGGCCCGTGGTTTGCCGTATGGTGGTGACTTGGAATACGCTGATGATGTCACCCTCAGCCGTGCCTTAGAGGGACGACAGGAAATCTGACTTCGTGCGGCCCATGACACCGCCTCGGGTTTACCAAACAGAAGCCATTATTATCAAGCGTACCAAGCTGGGTGAAGCCGACAGAATCCTGACCCTCTATACGCCTGACCTTGGCAAAATAAAAGCCGTAGCCAAAGGAACACGCCGTCCCAAAAGCAAGCTGGGCGGTCATGTTGAGCTTCTTACTCACAGCCTGCTGATGCTGGCTCGAGGCCGCAACCTTGACATCATCACTCAAGCCCAGGCTATTGACAGCTTCTTGCCCTTAAAGGATGACCTAGAGCGTACTTCTTATGGTCTTTACATCTCAGAACTCGTTGACTCCTTCACTGCTGAAAACATTGAAAACCGTCGCCTTTTCAGCCTATTCCTCGATACCCTGCACCAGTTGTCTCAGACTAGAGATGGTGAGCCCGTCCTGCGCTATTTTGAACTTCACGTCCTTGACCATCTCGGATACCGCCCTCGACTGCAGCAGTGCGCCAGTTGTGGTTCACCTCTCCAGCCAATTGCCAATTTCTTCAGCTCCAGTCAGGGCGGTGCCCTTTGTCACGACTGTGGCTACCAGGAGCCGATAGCTCGCCCACTGTCTCTGACCGCCCTAAAAGTCCTGCGCTTGTGGCAGAACTGCGACTACGCCACTGCCAGCCGAGTAAGAATCAATCCACACTTATCCTCAGAGTTGGAGCAGGTACTGCGGGAATACATCAAGTATCTCCTGGAGAGACAGCTCAAATCAACGGCATGGCTGGATGAGCTAAAACAGGAAACCCCAAAGCGGCAAATACTAGCCACCGAACCTTAAACAGTCGGGGAATCCTAAACTCTATGCACAAGATCCTAAACAATATGTACGCAAGTTCTGCTTGCCTAAGGGGACACCGAATTGTGGTTGACCCTCACCCAACCTCTCTCGTCAAGGGATAGGGAAAAGATACTGTAAGTGCACATCTGAAGGCCCGTCTGGAGGGAACGAACCAAGATGACAAGGTCGGTGGAAAGATTTACAATGGGTTTTGGTATATGACCAACTCCTGGGGATTTTAGCCTCTGCCTTTGCTATCCCAGGGGGACCCCTACTTCGGAGTCAAAAGGAGGAACAAATGTTGTCCAAATCATTAAGGCCGCTGCTAACCCAGTTTGTGGTGTTCCTGTCATTTTCCCTGTTTTTCTCCTTCTTGCCTGTTTTAGTGGCTGTACTGGGAGACAGGTCCAGTTACGCGCTGGCTCTTTTCGACATATGGTACGGCCTGCTGCCACCCGTAGCGTTGCTGCTCCTAGCCTACCTCCTTTACCGCAGGGAGGCCAACTGGGTGATTTTCCTGGGCAGAGCGTGGATAGGCGTGGGTACCTGGTTTTTGCTGCAACTGGTCCTCGAGTCGCTGACTACGGTCTCCCCCTTGCTGGCGCTTCTGGCTTTGCCAGCGAAGTTTGCCGGTGGACTTGTGGCAAGGCACCCCGTGGGCTATGTTGTTTTCTTCTCTGGCTGGGGACTGGTGGCTGGTATCATAGTCTTTCTCCTTGGCGGCTTGGCGCTGTACATTGTCGGCAACCGGCTCAAGGATAAGATTCCCTGGCAGCTTGCCGCCAGCAACAATGCCAGGCCTGTCTTTACAGTCTCGTCAGTCCTGCTGGTGGTTTGCCTGGTCTTCTTGCCGCTGTTGGTTTGTGGCATTTCCAGACCTGCAACAGATAATTTCGCTGAAGGTGTAGCCGTACCCACTGAAGACAAGATATATGGCTACATCGAGGATGTCTACAGCTTTGGCCCCCGCCGACCTGGTTCCGCAGCATACCTCGATGCGGCTGCCCATCTGGCAGCGAAGCTGAAGCAGTTCGGCCTGGATGTCAATGTGGAGAAGACGAGCTTTGATTACTGGGAAGAGAAACAGTGGAAGCTGGTCCTGGAACCCAGTGGAGAAAAGCCAAAGGAAGTGGAGTGTTTCTTCTGGCCCTACAGCGGCCAGACGCCCTCGCAAGGGATCACCTCCCAGCTTGTCTATGTAGGCCGCGGGTCGGAGGAGGAATTGGCGGCCGCTGATGTGAAGGGCAAGGTAGTCCTCGCATCTCTACCACCCATGTACATCGGCTGGAACGAACTAAAGCTGTTCTCCTTCATGGCTTACGACCCCGACAATACCGCTGCCGACAACAATCAGCCTTACCCCATCGGCTGGCTTCTCCATCTTGACGATGTTTACCACAACATTGAACAGGCGGGCGCTGCCGCTGCCGTGTATATCCTTGAAGACTACCCCGATATGGGGCCTCTGACTTATTACGCACCTTACGACGGGCAAATCCGAACGGTGCCCAGCCTGTACATCCGTGAAGAGAATGGAAATATAATCATTGAAAGACTACAAGAAGGGCCCCTGGAAGTGAACCTAACCTTGGAAGCAACTGCCACCAAGGGGGGAGGAGAGGCAGTCAACATTTATGCCATCCTTCCAGGCAAGAGTGACAGCAACTTTGTGATTTCCTCCCATTTCGATTCGCCTTGGGCCGGCGGGGTACAAGACAGTTCAGGAGTTGGCATGGTTCTGGCTCTGGCCGATTATTACTCCCGCGTTCCACCGGAGGAGCGCGAACGGACGCTAGTCTTCCTGCTGACCGGTTCTCATTTTGTCGGCGAAGTGTCCAATCACGATTTCATCGAACGGCACAGGGCAGGAATTCTGGCAGACAGCCTTTTCCTTATTGCTATGGAGCACATCGCTGACAACTGGCCTTATACTGATTACGTGGAGCCCCGGGGCGTATTCTTCAAAGAGAACCCCGTGGCCATCACCCTTTATGCCGGGCTGCTCCCTCACTACAGCCTGTACCGTACCCTCCTGTTCCCTACAGTTACCCCGCTCGGGGTCCCCACCGACGCTGGACCCTTTAGCCGGGCCGGTTTCCCCGTGGCCAGCTTAATCAGCGGCCCCGTTTACCTTTTTGACGCCGCTGATACACTGGAACGAGTGGCCCGCGACCAGCTAGTACCCCTGACAAAGTTGTATATCGATTTCATTGAAAACCTGAATAGATACCCCGATTTCGTGCTGCGCTTCAATGTCAATACGCTGGCCATACTACTCACCGCCTTGCTGTTCAGCCCCCTGGTCACCATTGGCTTTGCCTCCTGCCGGAGAAGACAAAAGGACGAGGCGAACCACGCATCAAATTCCAAATCCTGAGCACCGAATTCTAAACAATATGTACGTAAGCTCTGGTTGCGTAGGGGGGCGCAGAATTGTGGTTGTCAGATCCCGTTTGTGGTTGTCAGGTCCCTGAAATGCCAGCACCTATCTTCGGCAAGTTCGAAGTCGTTCAATCACAGAGGTCTTAGGTGAGGCAACCTGCCTCACGAGGACAAGGCTCAGCTAGACCCGCTTGGAGCACAAGCGCCGCCCGATGAACCGGTGGCGAATGCGGAAAAAACCCTCCGCGGGTGCTTGGCTCCACACTTCGGACACCCTATCTCGATGTCACTGTCGGCCATTCCCCGACGAAGCTCAAACTTCTCGCCACAGCTTTCGCATTCGTATTCATAGATTGGCATAGATCATCACCACGGCGTTTGGGGTATCGCCATGTTCAACCCCCGCCATCCTGTCACGATCAAACGTGACCACTCATTTCCATTATACATCATATATCCTGGGCGGGTCATATTCGCCGCGATAGCGTCTCGTATTGACTCGTGCTTTTCTTTGCAGCTGAGCCTCCTTCTATAAAGAGCCTCGCGGGGGTTCGCGGCTGTCCTGGCCGGTCTCGAGGCCGGTTAGATTGCGGGTTCTTAAACAGCGATTACGGGAAAGGCACTTGCCTGGTGCTTACCATGGCCGGTTTGAGCGCCTCACTTCGCAGCCCCTCCAAGTATGACCTCAGTTGCTGGCGCTCTTCTTTGGAAAGACAGGACATCATCCGGTGAACGGATTCTAGTCTCATTAAGTCATTGTAGGATTGCCACCCCTTCTCTGTTATGGTGACTCTTATCATGTTCTTCCTGTCCAGGTCCCTGGTTTTTCTAATAAACCCTGCCCTAGGCGAGTCAGTTTCGGCAAAGACGGCATACCTATCAGCAAGACCAGCCAGCGCAGCAAATGTAGACAGCACCGTTCTGTAGGTATGCCTACATGTTTTCACAGGTTTATTATTCGCTTGAATGTAATGTTGCCAATCATCGCTTCACCTTCCATGTCTTGTCAGTCGCCCTGGGCTCGCTTAGCGACACTTCGATAACCATCCTCAAAACCACTGACCTCGAAACAGTACCACGAAGAGCCTGTAACAAAAGCTGGGTTTTCTTGTTTATTAATAGGGAAAGGAGGCAGGGAAACCTGGAAAAGAAACTGCAATATGGTGAAATGAGTCGGCGCCCACAGTATTGGTATCCAACGTACTGTTTTTGCTCCATTATATGGGAATTAAACATAATGAAGGAGGAATACCATGAGTAGCTTTATGAAGATGCCACGAATATTAGGAACTTTGATAATAGCCGCCCTGGTAGTGCCAGCGACTAGCAGCGTTATGCTGGCCCAGAATACCTATGCCTCTGCCAACCTGCCGCCGGTGCTTAACACGATTGGCGATAACCAGACTAATGTCAACCGGGCGCCAGTACTTAACCCCATCGGCGATAACCAGACTAATGAGGGTGAGCTTCTGCAGTTCATTGTCACCGCCACCGACCCCGATAGCGATAATTTGACCTACTCAGCCTCAAACCTGCCCACCGGTGCTACCTTTAATGTCTCAAATGATGTCCCAACCTTCTCCTGGATACCTGACTATGACCAGGCAGGCAAATACCCAGGAGTCTGTTTCGCGGTCACCGATGGCTACTTGACCGCCTCTGAGAACATTACCATCACTGTAACCAACGCCAATGGGCCGCCAGTCATAGAGTGGGTGACGGCAGACCCAGATCGACTGTGGCCACCCGACCACAAACATGTGGATGTCACTATCATGATAGATGTGACCGACCCGGATGGGGCGGGGAACATTGGAAAAACCACCTACTCTGTGACCGATGAGTATGGGAAATACCATGTAGCTGAGACAGACCTGCCAGAGGACGGTGTCATATCACTGGTAGCCGAGAGATACGGCGAGGACAAGGACGGGCGCGTCTACGTGATAACGGTGACTGCCTACGATGCCGGTGAGCTATCAAACAGTGCTAGCGTTGAGATTCTCGTTCCTCACGACCAGGGCAAGAAGAGCAGGACAGCAACTGCCTACCGTGCTGGTGAACTATCAGACGGTGGTAGCGATGATGTTGTCGTTCCTCCCGGCCAGAGCAAAAAAGGCAAGAAGGGCAAGCCAGGAAAGTGACAATAGGCTAAGCCAGGAATAAGGGTCAACAGCAGTTTTGCTGTTGACCCTTATTATTTGTATCCACGGCACCCTTTCGAAAGCATGAAACGGGAAGAAAAACGCCAATTGCAGGTGCCACCCCACACTCAAGCATGACCATCTTTCCCATTGCGAGGAAGTCCAGAATCTGCTGCCGAGGTAACAAAAGCTGAATTGTGTCGCGTCGTTAGGGACAAGAAGATGGCGTGGATTAACATCCACGCCATCTCATCTTCACGAGTTAGTCAATAGCATTTTCTGACATTAGCGCATTGGCAAGCAAGTCTGCCTTTCCTGTTCTTTCTTCTCCTCACCATACAGTCTATTGATAGCCATGATGCACGTTTCCGTCAGTTCAGTAACGAATAGCTTTTCAAGCTCGTCGGCAAGCCTATCAGCAATCGCCGGAACAAGTGCCTTCCCAAGTATTCCCTTAATCTTGTCTCTAAGCATGCATATCTCCTTTAATTATGAGTAGTCTCCGTTTCGGGCAGAATCGGCCTGTCCCACATACGAATTTCGTGTGAAGCCAAAATTTTCCTTGGTTCTGCTTTGGCCCAAAACATGCTTTCATTGACACCATGCCATTGTTCAGTTTGCAATTCTCCGCATAGGAAGCTCAGGGGTCTTGATGCCCGGCGGTAACTTGCTCCACCTGCTGAATGAGTGTGTCCAAATTTGAGGCAGCTAAGGATAGCCCCAGTTGTTTCAGTTCGGTATAGCCTAATCCTCTAAATAGTTGTTGCCCTGCCACCAGCGCCATCTCATCGTAAATGGCTGGCCACTCTCTTCCCCGCCGTTCCACACAGAAGAGGATAAAATCGCTGAGTCGTGGGTCCAGAGAATCCATAAGCCCCAATAGTAATAAACGCCTTCTGGCTCACAATGTTACAAGCATTAGGATAGCAGCTCATTGGCTCATGCTCGTCTTCGGAGCCCAGCTCCTTACCTGGTCTTTGGGGGCTATCTGAAGCGCACGGTGGCGGAGAGAGCCTTAGCGGAGTTTACGGTGAGCGAGATTCTTCGCTACGCTCAGAATGACAAGGGAAGGGCTCAGAACGACAGCGGCGAAGGGTTGCCCCAAAATGACGCAGAGCGAGGGCTTCCAGGTGTCAGGTCTGAGGGCCTGACACCCACAAAGAGGACAAGTTCTGAAGGTCCATCGTCACAATCCCGTTGTGTGTTGCATGATTGTCAGGTCCCTGACCTGACGCTGACTCTCGAAGGGTAGTATGAAGAGGTTGTAACAAAAGCTCGGTTTTTCTGTTTGTTAGTATGGGGAAAGGACAAGAGGCAAGCTGAAACAGGAAGGTCTGGTATGACGGCAATGAGTTTATGCCATGAGTACTAACCTGCAGGGTATTGTTTTGTTCCAGTCATGGACACCAAGACCTTCCAGGGAGCTCAAATATAAGACAATAGAATAATTGAAGCTGGATGCGCCAAACTGCTAAACTCTATTACCCAGGATTCTCGGCGGATTGGATATGCACCTACAACAGTCAGAGGATTGGCTAATCCAGCGAGCAGTTCAGCGCGATAAGGCCGCATTTGCTACCCTGTATGACAATTGTGTTGACCAAGTCTACAGACATGTTTGCTACAGGGTATCAAATCGAATTGATGCTGAGGATATCACCCAGGAGGTTTTCATAAGAGCTTGGAAAGCTATCAATAAATACAAGAGGACAGGAGCACCGTTTGTGACCTGGCTACTCGCCATTGCACACAATTTAATCGTCGACCACTACAGAGCCACAAAGAAGCACGTCTCTCTGGAAGAGGCGGAAACCTCTAATCCGACTGCTGAGACAAGCCCAGAGGCAATGGCTGAGGCCAGCCTTAACAAGGACTATGTTAGACATGCTGTTCTGAAACTCAAGGGGGAAAAACAGAAGGTTATTCTAATGCGCTTCATTGACGGCCTCAGCTACGGCGAAATCGCCAGGGCATTGAACAAAAGCGAGGGAGCAGTCAGGGTAATACAATATAGAGCCCTCAACGACCTGAGACACGTGTTAATGTGGGGTGAATAGGTGGCAATGAAGAAAGAAGACATAATTGCCAACTGTATAGATGAAATCCGAGCCGGCAAGTATACCTTGGAAGATTGCCTGGCCAGATATCCCAAACTTAGCGATGAGCTGAGACCATTGCTCAAGATCGCCATTGGCATTAAACCCAAAAGGAGAACTCCATCCCCAGAGTTCAGACAGCGCGCCAGAATCCGCTTGCTTCAAGCCATGCAAGCCCCGGCGGCTGACGCTGAACGCGCTGGCCTGGACATATTCGGCTGGGTCAGACTACCAGCGCCAGGAAGAAGGTTGAGCTTTGCTTTGATTGTTGCCACTGTCTTGTGGGCATTAATCGTTGCCGGCGGCACCACCGTGCACGCTTCTCGGGATAGCCTGCCTGATGATGCCCTTTACCCGGTAAAGACGGCGGTTGAAAACCTTCGGCTTGTTCTGGCGCGGACTCCTGAAGCCAGGGCTGGCCTGCATTTTGAACTGGCCGAGCGTCGCGTCGAGGAAGTAGTCGCCCAATCAAATCTGGGACGAACAATGAGTACTTCTGCCTTGGAAGAGGTTGCTGCACAGACTGATGCTGCCATTAGAGAGATAAGCAACATACCGCCGGAAGACAGCAAAGCTTTGGTGGGTGAGCTTTCGCAATCCACCGTTATTCAGCAGGTAGCACTGGCCCAAATCTCACAAGCAGCGCCCGAAGCCGCTGAGCCAGCGCTGGAACAAGCTCTCGATGCCGCGCGGCGCGGAAATCTAATTGCCAAGGTGGCCTACAGCAATCCGGCTTGTCT
>JADHWZ010000053.1 GCA_016783225.1 Dehalococcoidia bacterium
GCCCGAGTTATTAGCGAAGCTTGGCCTGATTTCACTCCGGCGCCCAAAGTGGAGGCACAATGGACGTGGGATATGAGAAGAGCCAGTCTACCATCTGGAGCAACAGTCCAATACTGGTGGACAATCGAAGACAAGGCTGGTAACAAGCTGATAACGCCTGTCGACGTGGTCCGCTTCGAGGACCTCAGGTATTCATGGCAGACTCTGACTCAAGGGCAATTGAACCTCTTCTGGTATGAAAGTAGTCGCTCTTTTGCACAGGAGCTGATGGCCGCCGCTCAAGAAGCTCTGGAGAGGCTAGCTGAGGATACCGGTGTCTATCCTGAAAAGCCGATCGACATTTATATTTACGCAGACGGTAAAGACCTGCGAGGCGCCATGGTTTTCCCACGAGAATGGACCGGCGGCGTTGCCTTCACTGAATACGGCATTATCGCCATTGGTGTTTCCGAGGAACAGCTAGACTGGGGCAAAAGAGCCTTGGCTCATGAACTGGGTCATTGTGTAACCCACCAGATGACTTTCAGCCCCTATGGAGCTATCCTGCCCACTTGGCTAGATGAAGGATTAGCCATGCATGCCGAGGGTGAACTCGATCCCTACCTTGAATCATGGCTCGAAGGGGCGGTCTCCGAGCAAAGACTCATTTCAGTACGCAGTTTGTCCAGCCCGTTTTCAGCCAAAACCGAGGAGGCATATCTGTCCTACGCTGAAAGCCAGAGCCTGGTTGCATTCCTCCTGCGAGACTATGGCGGAGACAAGATGCTCCATCTGCTAACTCTGCTGCGAGACGGTACTAGCTGCGATGAGGCTTTGACTGAGATCTACGGTTTCGACCAGGATGGGCTCGACGAGCTATGGCGAGAATACATAACCAACCGAGCACAGTCCGAATCCAAGCTTGGCCGTGTACCTCCATGGAGAATTGGGCAGGGAGAGACGCCTTGGGATGAACTGCTGCGTAAGGCGCTAACCTCGAAAGCATCAATCGTACTGGTGGGGGCCATCAGTTGAAGAGGTCTTTTACCATTCACGACCTACCTGTTTCAGAACGACCTCGGGAGAGACTTGCAAAGCTTGGGGTTGAAGCCCTCTCTGTTCCAGAAATCCTGGCCGTAATCCTGGGGCGTGGAAGTAAGGACGAGTCAGTAATGGTCATCGCTCAAAAGCTCCTGAGCAGATTTGGCAATCTCAAGAACATCGCCGCTGCCTCCATGCAAGAGCTAACCGAAATAAAAGGCATGGGCCCGGCCAAAGCAGCCCAGATTAAAGCCGCCTTTGAGCTGGGCAAACGGCGAGAGAACTCCTGTGACGAGGAACAGAAACCTACGGTCAAGTCTCCAGAGGATGCCATCAGGTCAGTCAAGAGCCAGTTGAAGGGGAAGAAGAAGGAGCATTTCCTGGTACTTTCCCTCGACACCCGAGGTCACCTGATAGAGACTCACCCAATCTCCGTCGGCAGTCTCGATACCAGCATCGTCCATCCACGGGAGGTATTCAAGGAAGCAATCTCCTCCAGTGCCGCTTCAGTTATCCTCGCGCACAATCACCCTTCTGGTGACCCTACACCTTCCGAAGATGACATCAGAATAACCAAGCGACTTGTCGAAGTTGGTGAAATCATGGGCATTGAAGTCCTCGACCATATTATCGTCTGCGATAAAGACTATTTAAGTATGAAGGCCAAGAACCTATTCTGAAGCTCAGAGACCAATGACAGAGGCCTGGCAATATGCCAGGCGGATTAGGGCTGGAAATCGAGCTGTCCTTCAGCGCCAGGCCGGGGGCGACCGGAGCCCCAATAAGCATCAAGAAAATGTTGGAAAGGTCGTGATAGGAAAAGGAATAGAACACGTGGCACTGCGCTATAGCTGTGGGTTCGCACCGGGGGCGAGCTTTGACCATCTCTTTTCTTGCAGGAGTTGCCAGAATGAGCACTGACGTGTTGATAAGAAACGGCATGATCATGGATGGCACAGGAAAACCGGCTTTCAGGGCGGATGTGCTTGTCGAGGGTGAGCGCATTAAGGATGTGGGACTCTTTGCGAATGCCCAAGCGTCAACAGTGATTGATGCGGACGGCTTGTAGTACGAGAAACAGATGTACCTTAAAGACCGGGGCATTGTGAGAAAAGGCGCCTTTGCTGACAGCACCATATTTGACATAAAGACTGTCAACAACCGTGCGTCTTTCAATACCCCTTTCCAGTTCTCTGAGGGAATCCGCTATGTCCTCGTCAATGGCGAAGTCACACTTGAAAAAGGGGAGTACCATGCCAGCGCACTGGCAGGGAAGGTAATAAGATGACAAAGGTTCGCCAAGTAGCATTGCTGGGCATTTTGCTTTGCATTCTGGGGATACTGCCTGTGGCCAGCGGCTGCCAGGTGGAACAGGACGTGCTCAACCTGTGGGACACTGGTCCAATAACCCTTGACCCGGCGATCTCCGGCGAGATGACCTCCCACGCCTATATTATGCAGGTCTTTAGCGGCCTCGTCCGTCTTGACGAAGAATCCAAGCCAGCACCTGATATCGCTGAAAGCTGGCAAAGAAGCAATGACGGCAAGGCCTATACTTTCCATTTGCGTAAAGGGGTAAGATTTCACGATGGCAAGGAAGTCACTGCTCAGGACTTCGAATACTCATGGGAAAGAGCTTGCAACCCTGAAACTGGGTCGCAAACGGCAGCCGTCTATCTGGGTGATATCATTGGCGTAAATGATGTCTTGGAAGGCAAGACGACCGAAATCAGCGGCGTCGAGGTTATCGATGATTATACCCTGAAGGTCACCATTGACGCTCCTAAGGCTTATTTCCTGGCCAAGCTCACTTATCCTACTGCCTTTGTTGTTGATAGAGCCGACGTGGAATCAGGCAGAGAATGGTGGCACAGGCCAAACGGAACTGGCCCGTTCAAGCTAGAAGAATGGAAAGAAGGCCAATCTCTGGTTCTGGAGGCAAACGAGACCTATTACCGGGAGCCACCTAAGGTCAATCGCGTGGTCTTCCACCTCCTGGCTGGTATGCCGATGGCAATGTATGAAATGGGTGAAATCGATGTGGCTCCAGTCTGGGAATACCATATCGACCGGGCGAGAGACGAAAAAGGTCCTTTCTCCAGAGAATTAGCCATGTTCCAGGAGCTAAGCTTGTTCTACATAGGCTTTAATATGCAGAAGCCACCTTTCGACGACGTCAATGTCCGCCAGGCTTTTTGCCATGCAGTGAACAAAGAGCGAATTATCGGGATAATCCTGAAAGGAATGGTGAGCGAGGCCGATGGCATTCTGCCTCCAAACATGCCTGGCTACAATGCAAGCCTAAACGGACTGGACTTCGACGTAGCGAAGGCGAAAAGCCTCATCGCCAATTCAAAGTACGGTAGCGTAGCCAATCTACCGCCCATCACAATCACCGATTCTGGCCAGGGAGGTAACATATCAGAATACCTCGGAGCCATTATCCAAGACTGGCAACAGAACCTCGGGGTAGAAGTGACTGTGCGGCAACTTGAGCCGGAAATATTCCCCTACCATTTGAAAGAAGAAGTTGATGAGATGTTTGTGTCTGGCTGGATTGCTGATTATCCCGACCCGCAGGATTTCCTGGATATCCTGTTTCGTACTGGGGCTGAGTATAACTACGGCAGCTATACTAGCCCAGACGTAGACGCCTTGCTTGACCAGGCGGCTGTAGAACCGGACGATGCCGCCAGACTCAGTATGTACCAGCAAGTCGAACAGAGCATGATAGATGAAGCTGCCTGTTTGCCATTGTGGTTTGGCACCAGCTATGTTTTGATCCGGCCCTACGTCAGGAATTACAAGCTCGATGCCCAGGGTATCCCGACACTGAGTGAAGTCTATATAGAGGAGGAGGTCTACTCATCACCCTGACTCTGAAGCCTTTGCTTCCTGTCATTCTTAGAGAGCCCTTGGCCGCTGTCACTCTGAGTTCGGAAAAACGGGGGAGAATTGCAAAGAAGCT
The DNA here is from genome assembly GCA_016783225.1 of Dehalococcoidia bacterium. The sequence goes on from JADHWZ010000053.1 coordinate 3,989, forward strand.
TTATGCATCAGTAGGTGGCCTTACGGTGCCCACAGACCCTCTATTTCTTTCTCCGTCTTCCTTTTGAACTCGGCAGCCTCGAGAAAACCAAGTTCCTTATATGATTCAGCCGAGCCGTATTCCCGAGTCTTAATCACCACTGGCATCGGTACGGCATGACCGAAGATAAGCGCTTGCTGCTTGGTATCGAGCTTTGACAGCACCGACTTCAACTCGCTCTTGCCCGCTACACCGGTAAGCACACTATCGATATCACGCTCATCGTCAAGAAGGCACGTAACCTTGGTTCCTAGTTGCGACATGACCTCGTCGTCGATACCACTGGGACGTTGGTCAATCACCAGCAAAGTGACATCGTATTTCCTCATCTCCCGAGCGATCCTACCGAAGATTGTTCGGCCCGACAACTCGGGATTAAGAAAGCGATGGGCCTCTTCAATGGTGACAACCAGGGGCCGAGATGGTGCCACGTCGCCGCCCATGGCCTTCTCCGCTTTTTCCCGATATTGAGCGTAAATCCGGCGGCTAAGCAGGTTAGCTACCAGCATATAGGCTACGAAATCGTCGAATCTACCGAACTCGAGAACAACGTTTATTCCCCGCTCCAAATACTCCAGAATACGGCGCACCGAGTTATCAGGAGCATGAGATACTAAGAAGGGAAACCTCCGCAAGTTATCCAGTCCACGGCGTAGATTACGGTAGGTGCTGTCGTGAATATTGAGCCTGGCAATCAGCAGCTTGCTGTCGTCATCGTCCAAATTGAGTATAGTCTCCAGCCATTTCCTGTCGCCGAACTCCCGTGCTAGTTGATAGACCGCCTGAGTAGAAGCTTCAGTCAAGTTCAGTGTCTGCCGGAGCAACTCGATATCCTCGGGCTCAATCTCATCGTAGCCTATCTTGACTACGAAATCAGTGCTCACTTTCCTCCAGCGCGAGCTTTCCTCATCCAAGGCGAAAACCGCCACTTTCGACGGGAAAAGCTGCTTTAATCCCTTTACCTTGTAGCCTTTCTCACTCCTCCCCTCCCAACCGTACTCACTATGCATGTCAAAAACCAGGCTCACCGCCGCCTGCTTTTGCAGCATACCAACGAGGAGCAAGCGAGTCAGAAAGGTCTTCCCTGTGCCACTCTTTCCAAAAACCCCATTGGACCGCTTGACAAACTCGGACACATTGAGGCACACCTTGGTCTCCATATCCAGAGGCGTGCCGACATAGAAGCGCCTGTCATCCTCAGCACCGAAAACCAACTCCACATCCCGTTGGGAAGCCAGTGTTACTTCAGAGAAATGCGTGGGCACTGTCTTCACTGGCTGAGGCCCTTCAAGTATGCTTACCGCATCGCCCCCTATGGTCAACATAGGTAGAACACGAAGTTTTCCATAGGTAGTCGTACCAGCAACCACCCGGGCAATGAAAGGGTCGGAGATATCAGGCGGTGTTATCATGACCCTGGGGTCGACAGCTTCCAGACTAACATCCGTAATCATCCCAAAGAAACGGCGTTTCTCTCCCTCAATAGCCACGTAGCGCCCCACCGCCATATCCTCTACCGAAATCGAAGCATCGAGCTTCACGTCCACGCCTCTGGTCAGAGAGCCGGAAGCGACTGCACCCAAGCGGGTTCGTTCATCGGAATTCTGCTCAGCCATCATCTAAGCCTCTTGAGAACACGGTTCAGTCTTTGAGAATCGCCGCCCAACAGCCCGGCCAGCTCCCTACCAGCTTTGACAAGAAAAGCCTCAGAATCGGGATACGACTTACTGGCAGAGCGAAGGCAAGCGGCAATAACCTCGTCTACAGAGAAGGGTAACCGGGCATCAACTAACAAGCCAAGGAAATCCAGGGACTGAGTAAACGCTGTGACCTCCTCGAGCTGGCACGTGTAGACGAAGCCGTGAATGGGTGCTGGTCCGGGTGGTAGATAATGATGCAAGTCATCACCGTGGCGATGGCCAACCACCAGAGCTTTAAAATCAGTACTTAGAAGTTTAGTTAGCTGCGGATTAGCTCGAAAAAGCTGATCCTCCGTCTCCACCTCCTCGCCCCTGGCCACTACGCGCCGCCCTGGGTCAAGGCTATGCGTTTCAATATTGCAGACGACGCCATAGATTTCCCAGAGTTCATTCCTGGTTTTCACCAGACTGCCCAATGGCGGCGCTTGGTCAAGCTTGTAGCATTGAGCCACAAACTCAGCGCTACTGGCTTCGACAACTTCAGCTACTCTTCGGGCTGCATCCATCTTTGGTTTCTTATTTCTTCTTCTGTTGCTTCTTGGGCCTTCTCACATTCTTCGTTCCCTTAGTCCCCATTTTCTGGCACCTCCCGTGAGTTTGTTCTATTAACCCCATATGAGCCATATTCCCAGACCAGCAGTAACAGCTATAATGACTATTATCGTTATCACGTTACCCCACGTAGTCTCGTGGAGCCACAGACTGCTCTTATAAGAACCCACAGGCAACACTCGCACTAGCGTAGCCACAAGCCATAAGGCCACAAGAAGGCTCAGTATGCCAAAGAATACCTTCATTTGTTCATCTCCGGTTGTTCTGCGTTCCCTTCGAATAACCCCTCAAATCCAAAGGGTCAAGTAATTCTGGATAGTATTCTGACGTGTAGGCTGCCACCATTTCAAGAACTATCTCCTCTTGTTCCTCAAGACTTATTGTCGTGGGTTTTTCTGGGATTGCTAGACCATGTGCTCTTGCATTAGCCCAAGCATCCGTGTCAATATTCTCAAGTGCATTCCTATACATTTTCTCTGTCAATTCTGGGAAAGAGATGCCAAAGCCTATGCCCTCTGATTGGAATGCCTTGATCAAAGGTTCAGCCTTTTCTAGTGGAACTTTCTCGTCACATGCTCTCATCACTTTTTTATTCCCTTGGGCATAGGCTTCGAAACAATCATGTAGACTTAGCCCGACAGCGCTCTCAAATTCCCTGAATAGTATGAACTCATCGAATCTATCAGGTTTTTTCCCAACCTCATTGATAAATCTCACGAGGCGTTCTTTTGCCTCTTTTTGCAGGCAATTCATAAGTTCCTCTTCACGTCCAGGGATTGAAAACATTTTTCCTAATTCAGTTATACTGTCGCGTCTAAGACGTCCCAAAATTGCTCCGGTCATGTATAAATATGAAAGAACTTCAAAAAGGTTATAAAAACGTATGTAAGGACCACCGATTAGTCGTGTCTTGGCGACTTTCGTTACGATTGGGATACCCAGGAAGCCCATCAGGGTTGGCTGTCCCTCTTTGTACGGCATTTGATTACCTCTTAAGAATGAACTTGATGTCTGAGTTTTCCATGTATCTTGGTTTACAAACTACTAATGTTTCTGGCTCACCCAGCTTCTTCAATGCTGTTTTATAAGCCTTGCGCTTGTTTTCGCTAGCACGATAGTCTGCACAATATTGGTCTATTGCAAAAATCATATCAGCAAAGAATAGAGGTACGCTAATTCTTAGTTTCAATTCCTCTTGCTCTTGGTAAACTTGAAGATGCTTGTTCCGTTGGCTAGTGTCAGAAAGTACAATACCCAGAATGGCTCCATTAGTAAGGCTTAACCTTTTGGGTGTTGATTTGTGAATCCAACCGTGCCTAAGTGTATAATAGAGTAGCCCTCCTACTTCTGTATATCTACTATCAGCCTTACCAAAGTAATCTCTTATAAATTTGACAGCGTTGCCTGCTTTGGAATCACCACGATACACATAACCCAAAAAATCAATGTGAATCAGCATTAGTGCCATCGGAGCATCCCAAGGTGCCGAAAGTGGCATACCTCCCCATCCAAGCAGGTGATTTACGACCACCTCCAGTGGCTCCTTTATATCTTCCTCTATTGGTTCAATAACCTCGAATCTACTTATAGGACTCTGCGTATTGCCAGAATTGCAATCCGCCATTATGTGCCATCCTTTCATGGATTTCATTTCACGCTTCTCTACGCCTAGCAATTGTCTCGCTTAGCCCTGCTTTCTTCGCCTAAGGTTATTTGCCTGCTTTTGGTGTTTCACTCATTTCAGGGTTCCCTTTTGGACTGAATATGACTTTTACCTCAGAGGGAAACCCAATCTCGAAGCCATCTATCACTATATTGTCTTTGAGGAAAGGGGTGAGCTTCCTCCAAAACCCTCTTTCCCCTTCACGCAGTGCTTGGCTTACGGCAGCGTCCACACTGGGTTTAACCCCAATCCTTGCCACAAGCTCAGCGACGAAAACCTTCGCTTTTTCTTTCCCATACCCCCAGTCTTCCGAGACAATATCACGGTTGTTTGAGCCGCAATTTTGGCAGGCTTCGTTGATAGCGTTGAACGTGCAGCCACAGTCGTTACAACGAGCAATAACCATTTCCTGCCTCCTTGATATTCTTGAGCCGCCATTTAGGAACTTTGAAGGCGCGAAAACCCCATTCAGAATGTCTCTTTCCCCCTCTGATCAAAATGAGAGAGAACCAAAGGGAAGTTCGCAAACTACCCCGGGACATTCACCAGGTCGACGTCAAGGATTTCCTCCTTCAGAGAGCTAACTTTGAGGATGGAGAACCCAATAACATTCCCCTCCATATCAACCTTCTCCATAACCTGGTCAGGGCTTGTCTCCCGAAAGTAGCCTTCTTTCTGGTTGAACATCACCTCAAGGAAGTCCCCTTTGGAGTCATACCAGACCTTTACTTTTTCCATAGAACCTCTCCTTGTTTAACCCTATCAGTGAAGTATGCCGTGATAATAGAAAGATCGCCTTCTACATATTTACCACTACGCAGAGATACTTATCCCCTATAGCAAGCCTCCGATAAAGGCGGTGGAATAGCGTGACAGTGTCATCGCTCCGCGACTGTATTACCACATCAGGCTCAAGAAGTGTCTCAGCAAGCTTATTCTCATGTCCCCGCATTTCGGGATGCTCCAGGAGATGTGTCCTGCGCTCCTCAATAAGGTTTACGCTGTTTCCCCAAACATCCCGCAACTGCAGAGCCATTAGCTCTTGGCCTCTATTAGCCTGGCGGTACCATTGCCGAAAATATCTACCACCTTGCATCGGGCAGCTTCAATAATCCCGCCCACCTTGCTCCCTAAATCCATCTCGTTCTCTTGCTTTGCTGTTTGGCTGAGCTCTCCAGCCACATTCCGCTTTCGGCCAGTGTCTGCTCCACCAGCCCCCAGAACTGCTCACGGTCACCACCAGTCACCACCGCTTTCTCGTGAGCCTCACTCAGGGCGACGGGATAACCTAGTCCCCGCTGACATTGGTCCAAAATCACCGAATGGACCAGTCCAACCAACTCCTTCTCCTCAGCCACCCAAAGAGGAATCTCCACCCGCGCTACCTCCTCGTCAAGCTTGACATAGAAGAAATTGACCTCGTGGATTCCATAATGTTTCTTTACCACTGAAGAGCGACTGCTGAATATAGCTGATCGTTCCCCGGAAGCCAACAGCTGACCGAAGAGGTCACGATCAAGCAGGCCGCCAACAGCATCACATTCCCTGCCCTCAGATTTGCCGTCGCAACAGTGGTCACAATCTACAGGCTGGTGAGGGCAAATGGCGAGACGCAATGCATTGACCACGTCAGTGCTCCGAGGAAAACTGACATAGCTTGCCACAGCCAGTTGCTTATTTCGGTGAAGCTCTGTTAGTACATCAAGGTGTTTCAAAAGGCCATCCACCAGAAGTTCATGAATGACGAAATCAGGATAAGTTTGCCCAGCCAACCCCCATAGAACAAGCGAGCCATCGAGCAACCCCAGGATGGGCAGGGCTGCTTCTACCTGTTTGGCCCGCTCAGCCAGCAAGCGGCATTCTTCGACGCTGCGCTTTATTCCCAGAAGCTGGCCCTCTATTGGAACCTGTCGACCATCTGGAGATGAAATGGCGACCTCGCCGTCCTGGAAGTAAAGGAGAGGCAAACTGGAAAGACAGGCGTCAGGGTTTCGACCATACTGAAGCTGAGCAACGCCGATATTAATCAAGAAGCAACGAGCAGAATGGTGGCGGTCAACATCAATATGAGAACCATCACTCGCAAGGACAATACAATTCTCGGGACAAGGTGATGCTCGCTCACGGAGATCAATCCTTTCCCTTAACCCCGCCACCAGCCAGGTAGCCTTGCTCGTTTCAATCTTCCGTGCCAGGTGATTCAGTTCAGCGGCCGGAGACTGGAGAGTCTCCAGGGCGAAAACAAGCCTAGCTCGCTTCTCGCCCTCCCGTGTTTTCAGACTGGCTGCCAAATCCTCAACCTGAGCAACCAATTGAGCCAAGTCCAGCGACATCGCGATCCCCCGGTTCCCCAGTATATCACGAGGCTTAACCCCGAACAATCATTACCAGACCCAACTAACTCCAACGATTGCTCGCCCTATCCCGTTCTGCTATCATAAGGCCGTATAAGCACCTCAAGACCTGAGAACTCCTGAAGAACACTAGGCTACAATGAGAGTCGGTTTGGTCTACGACCCAGTCTATCTGGAGCACGACACCGGCACACACGTTGAGAACGCCCAGAGACTAAGGGGCACCATGTCCCTCCTCGAGGACAACGAGCTCAAAGACAAGCTTGTTTTGCTCTCGCCGCGTCCAGCTACAGTAGATGAGCTGTCAGCGGTACATGCTCAGGAGTACATTTCCCGCATTCAAGCCCAGGCCGAAAGAGGCGGTGGCTGGCTCGACGGTGATACTGTAATGTCACGGAGATCCTACGACGCAGCTATCCACGCTGCCGGTGGCGCTTTAACTGCAGTTGAAGCTGTGATGGCCAAAAGAGTCGATAGTGCCTTCGCCTTGGTTAGACCACCGGGACACCACGCCACCTGCTGGCAGGCAATGGGCTTTTGCCTGTTCAACAACGTAGCCATAGCTGCCAAATACGCCTTAGCCAACTTCGATATCGAGCGGGTTCTGATTGTCGATTTTGATGTTCACCACGGGAACGGCACACAAGACACCTTTTATGCCGACCCGCACGTCGTCTACTTCTCCACCCACGAGTACCCTTTTTACCCGGGGACTGGAAGTGTTGACGAGACTGGAACTCGGGATGGCGAGGGTTTCACCATTAACGTACCTCTCATTGCCGGCTGGGGAGACGACGAATACCAGGCAGTCTTCGAAGATGTCCTGGCGCCAATCGCCAGACGTTTCGAGCCACAACTTATTCTGGTCTCCGCCGGCTATGATGCTCACTGGGCTGACAGCATCGCGCAGATGCAGGTGAGCGTCTCTGGCTTCGCCCGCTTAGTGGAAATCATAAGAACCCTTACCGGTATGCTATGTGAAGGACGTCTGGTCTTCACCCTGGAGGGCGGTTACCATCCCGAAGCATTGCCCTTGTC
>JADHWZ010000054.1 GCA_016783225.1 Dehalococcoidia bacterium
TCACCAGCGACCCTTATCGGCGCTACATCTGGCACCGCGACCACCGCATCGCCGGTCGGGTTGTGCTGGACGCCATCTTTCCCTATGCCAGGGACCGCCTGGCCTATCCTGACCTGGTCGAAGAGGGTCTCCAACCCCATAAGGTCAGGGAGGTACTCCTCTGGGGAGCCGAACAGCCGAACTACTTCAGCGATATTGCCGACACCTTTGAGGTGAAGATGGCAGCGCTGCGCTGTCACCACAGCCAGGTCGGCCAGTTTCCCCCTGAATGGCTGGACTTCATCAGGAAAAGGCATGAGACGCTGGCAGAAGGACAAGGCTTCGCGCTGGCAGAAGCTTTTCACCGCGCCGAGATATGGTGGTAAGCTACCTACGATGACAGCCAGAGAACGTCTCCGCACAGCTTCTGGTCGTGAGACCTCGAAGAGAAGACAGCGAACTCTTCCTTTTCCTTGGCCAGCACCGTGGGAGTACCGTGCCCTGGATATACCGCGGTGTCATCAGGCAAGACAAAGATCTTGCTAACCAGAGTATCTATTATCTGCTTGAAGTCGGCCGGCGTCCCGGTCTTGCCAGGGCCGCCGGGAAAGAGAGTGTCTCCCGATATCAGATGCTTGCCTACCAACAAGCACAAGCTCCCCGGAGTATGCCCGGGCGTGTGCAACACCTTGATCTTCAGCTGGCCCACATCTATCGTGTCGCCGTCACCAAGCTCGACTTCTGGAGGGGACGGGAGATTCACGGCATCGAGAGGATGAACTGCCACCGGAATCTTGAGTTCGGATTTCAGCTCATTGAGCACCATGATGTGGTCGAAATGGTTGTGGGTTATCACAATGTACTTGGGATGGGTGCCCTGCAACTGTCTTAAGATTTCACCAGCCTCGGCTGGCGCATCCACCAATATGCTGTCGCCGGTAGCCTGGCATGCTACTATATAAGCATTGGTGCCGAACGGCCCCAGTTCAAGCCTGGTTATCCTGACATCATTGTCCTGCGTTGTATCTGTCATGTCATCCTCCGTCTGGTTTTGCCTTCTCATTACTACTATGTTACACGTCGCTTCCAAGATGAGAACGGGAGCCAGCGCTGCTCATCCGACCAATGCTCAACCCATTCACGTTAGAAGCGTTAAGGGGAAATCAGCCACCACGCACACGCCCGAAGTGCCGCGCCAGCCATAGGGCCGCAACAAGAACTCCTGACCCAACCATAAGGACGTCAAGGGTGAAGCCACCGGTGAAATCACCAAACCCAGAGATGAGCGCATACCCGATGACGAAGTTGACTAATCCCCAGATGACGTTCACCAGCGCGGACGATTCTCCAACACCAGGTGGCTTGGCAAAAGGGCTTTGGAACTTGTTGCCAGATATGCCGTTCACGAAGTGGGGTACGCCGTTGGCCAGAAACAGGCCGGCGACGAAGTAGGCCAGGTAAACATACCACTCCATATTTCCTCCCTCCTTTGTTCCTGCTTGCCTAGATTCGGTATACCAGAACCTCTACCACGAAGTGCTCCCTCCCCATTCCTTCCGATTTTATCAATACGAATCTGGCAGGTCAACCACAAGGAAACGCAAGCCTACTGGTTCTCTTTCTTTCTGCTCTCGTCTATCTTCTCCCGTACGAACTTGAAGCCTGGCGTGATAGCCTCGGTTAGGCCCATGGGAAGAAGAGTTCTGACCGGCTGCCCCATGTTCAAGCGCCCGCCGCTCAGAAACAAATGCTCCACCACAAGAAACAGCAAGCTTGCCGGTAAGCCAATCGCAACCTCGTAATCATAGGTGCCAGAAAACGCTCGATCCCCCATACCTGGTATCACAACTTGCGGTGTCTGCGTTATGAATGGCAGCATTCCCCAAAGCCCGAAAACGACGAGGTTGGGAAATTCTCACCTTCATAGGTTAAGGCATGAATGATATGGGTCATATTCTCCCCGGTACCATACACCAGCACCGAGTCAGGGATTATTGCCGTCTCAGGCAGGGGTGAACAGACAAGCCCCTTATACTCTCTCAGTCTGCCCAAGTTGTCCTTACCAATCATATTTAGCCCATGTTCGGTTCTCTTTTTCTCCGCCTCCAGGTCCTTATGCCACTTCTGGAACATCTGACTTTGGATTTGGTCCTCAGGGGATATGTCTTCCCATCCATGGGTCGTACTTGAAGGTGTGCAGAAATTGTCATCGGATGTCATGGCGACTGACCAACCCCAACGGCGGGCATAGGTGAAGGCCTGACACAATGACCACTTTTGCCCATTGGCTGATGGCCTGATGACCCCCTGGGGAATCTCCGACACGTCTTTTATGTACTTAATTGCTACGGGATAGGTGGAAAGATGCAGCCTGTGGTAAAGCTCTTGACCCGCCTTCTTGTAGTCATCCAATGTCTTCACAAATGACCTCCTTCCGAATCTGGTATTTTTGTTCGTTATCCGTTGGATTATACTTGCGTCACAAGGCCAAATCAAAGACGGTCGATATCTACGGAGGTTGTCAGGCCAATCGGGCTTATGCTAGACTTCGTTCATTGAGGCGTAGGAGGTCATGCTATGACTGAGCTAGGTCCCACTTACAGCTTTTGGGTAGTCATCCTGCTTTGGGTAGCCAGGACCATCATTCTGGGCTTCATCTGTGCCTTTCTAGCCTGGCTTGGCATCAGGGTGTTGGATGCACTCACCCCACATATCCACAAACGAGAAACTATAGGAAAAGACCCCGTTGCGGTGGGACTGTTCATAGCCGGCTTCTTCATCCTGGTGGGTCTAGCCATACACGGAGCTGTGACCGGGCCTGTCGTAGTCGGTGGCGGCATCCTGGCGAGCCTGATCGATGTCAGGAGGCTGGGTCTGGTTGCTGTCAGCTTCTTCGTAAGCCTTCTCCTGGGGATAGCTCTATTCGATATTGTCGATAGGCTGATGCCAAAGGTGCCTTTCAGGACTATCAGGGAAAGCCCTATCGCCGTAGGGATCTATTCGTTCGGCTATCTGGTCTTTCTCGGTTTGATAATGAACGCTGCTCTGACCACGCCGCTTTAAGAGGCATCACGATGAAGCTGTTGCCGACCACCATCATTGCCGTGGTTATAATCCTGGCATGGACAGCACCCGTTCCTGCCCTGGCCAGTCCGTCTGAAAGCCTGCGTAAAGAGAATGGAGAGGTCTTCGATCAGTGGGATGTGTGCCGCACTCGGTGTACCGGCCAGGATGGCTTTCTGCAGGTGTTCTCCGAGACACAGTTCCGTCCCGTCATTGCCTTCGAGAGCCTGGGAGAAAACGCTCACAAAGCCTACCAGCTGGGCCAAGAATTTGCCAAGAATTACCCGGACCCAAACCAGCGAGCGGAGAAAATCTTCGCCTTTGCCCGTGACAAGATCAGATATAGCACCGATGCAGACCAATTCGGTTCAGACGAGTTTGCGCAGAATGCCGATGAAGTGGCAACTACCATTGAACAGGATGGCTTCGCCTACGGTGACTGTGAGGATTATGCTCTCTTGCTTGCCGTCATGTACAAGGGGGCAGGCCATCGTTCAGCTATAGCATTGGTACCAGGTCACGCGGCAACACTGGTATATCTACCGGGATACAAGAACGCCAATCGGAGCCTATCCCTTGATGACGAGTCTGGATGGGTTTGGGCTGAAGCGACCGGAGGAAACAACCGTCTGGGCTGGATGCCAGACCAGTATATGGGCGCTCAGCTGGCCGCCTATGAAGTTACTGACGAGGCCATCATTACACTGGAACCGCCCCCCGAGGCTTCCACCACTGTAATCCCAAAGGGCGGCGGTGCCGGGTTCTACATATCTCCCTTTTTCGGCATAATCGGCCTGATGTGGATGCTGTCCCTTTTTCGCAGGCGGCGTTGAAGTCAGCAGGTTGCTCACCATTGGCAAATCTGTCAGTCAGACAAGGCGCACCCGCGCAAGAAAAGCGACCTATAAATCCTCTTCCGTGATGGCTTCGATGCCATTCCTTTTCAACAAGGCACTTGTAACACCGTCGCCATCAACTAGCCTGCCAGAAAACGTGCCATCGTAAATCTGTCCGCAAGCACATGACGGGCTTCTAGCCTTTCCTATGAAGTGACTAACCTTAAGTTCTCTGGCAATCCTCAGGGTTTCCTCCGCTCCCACGGTGAATTCCCGGGTGACATCCTGTCCATCGCTATTCTTCACCCTGCATTTTCCATCGAGAACATCTCCACCGGTGCCCCCCTGAATTTCCTGGGGTAGCCTTGGGGTCTTCAGCCCCCCTAGCTGTTCTGGGCAAACGGGAATCAGAGTGCCCTCTTCGAGAAGCAGGATGGCCCTATCGTTCTTGTACCTGTCTGTACCATCCCACGTGCATTTGAGCCCTAATAGACAGGCACTTATCAGTTTCATAGAGACACCCTATCTCTTTCCTATCGTTCCTGAGTAGATAAAGGAATGCCGCTTCATCTTGACCCATCTTCTTTCATCAATGCCAATCAAGTTGCCACACCGGCATTTGACCTCATTTCCATCGCGAACGCTGTAATCCTCGGCTATTCGCTCCCTCCAGCAGTGCAGTATTCGTCCCTTCCCGACCTTCACATACTTGAAGACCTTGCTCTTGCACCTGGCGCACCTTATTACTATCATTTCAACCCCTGGGTCTTTACCGAGGTTACCACAACCAGAGGAATAGACCCGCTTGGAATTTCCCATATGGGGTGAGGATGGCGTGAGGATGAAAGGAGGCCCCCCCGCCAGGGGAGGGAGGACTGTAGGGATGACCTGATCCCACGTCTCATCTTTCGTCATTGCGAAGCATGGAGCGGCGTGGCAATCTCAGACGGTAAGCAGTCAACTGTCAGACCCAGACGCCTCCCGTACACAGCAAATATGTAGTGCGAGGCTTCAGTCTCAGGCCTCACTCAGACTTCCCTTCCGCCAAATTCTAAATCCTAATCCCTAAACTCTAGACAAATTAGAATGACCAAAGCCCAAAATCCCAAATATGGTTCTTGGTGATTTGAATATGGATATTGTCTAGGATTTCATCACTTCTGCAGGCCACTCAGCCATAGGCACATGACCAGCGCAAGAACCGCAAACCGGCTTCTACATTTCCGCCAACGTCCCTTGGGCCTTTTTGAGCCAGCCGTCGGCTCATTTGCTTCCGGCTACCACGTCTCTTTGCCACCAGCAAAGGTCGCAGTCAGTATCTTGGCGGGATCGGCTGTAACCTCCACATTGGGCACACTGGCGCCACCCATATTGTCGTAGCCGGCGGGCACATAGAGGACGAAATCCAGGGGTTTTTCCTTTCCACTCAACACCGCCGATACATACTTAGCTACGGTTTCCGGGTCGGGTTGACCGGGCACTCCGCCAGCGTACCGCCCTCCGTTTTGCGTCAGGTCGGCATAGCGGAACGCATAGCCGTACAGACTCACCGGCAAGATCCTGGTGGGGAATTCACCGCCGTATAGCGACATGCCCAGATAGATATACGAAGCAAGCTGGTAACTAGGCCACTTCCCTTTGCCCCAGGTAAGGCCGGGAAGGAAGGGGTCTGGGGCCTCCAACTCCATTTGTGACATCCGGTAGGCAGCCACGCAGGCGACCCCATAGAGGAGCTCCTTCAGCAAGTCGTGTCGACCAGGGTTCCACGATGGCTCACTGGACTTCAACATCCTTACGCTGGAAGTGAAGGAACCGCGCAGGTAGCCGAACTGGTCCGCCACCATCCTGGAGGCATTATCGCCCCCCCACCGCGCCAGAACTTCGGCACCCCCCTTCTTCCCGAACTCTTCATAGGTGACGACACCGTCCCCATCTTCGTCGAAGGCCTCCAGGAACTCCCTCTTCAGTGATGACCCGGCCAGCTTATCCACGGCCGCCAGGTAGTTGAAGGCAGTCTGCTGCATATCCCAGGGCATCTTATAGGCATCGTAATAAAGCGTCGCTGTGACCAAGTCCGAGAATGTGCCCTCGCTAACCGTGCCCAGGTGCCCCTCGAGCGAAACGAGAGGGCAATCGGTTACGGTATCGCGGCCCACCACATAATACGTTCTTTGGCCCAGGCCCCTCTTCTCCGCATTCTCAAAGCATATGTCTCGAGACAGAGGACAATCGTATCCCACCGTAGTGACGATATCATTGCCCTCCACTCTGGGTACAGGCACCCGCTGAGGGAAATGACCGCCTGCCCCATCGCCCAACCCAACCTTTTCCGCTTCCTCCAATGGTGCGTTGCTGAACATGTACCGGGCACACAGGAGGTCGGTAGCCACAGGGTCTATTCCGGCGAAGACCACGCCCTCAGGCTCTTTTGTGCCTGGCAGCAGGCCCTGGTGGTCCAGGTTAGTCGCCTCAATGGCATCGACAACGTGGATCATGAAGATGCCCTGGCTGCTTACCGCCTTGATAATATCAATCATTGTCGCCGTGATGCCGCCAGTCTTCTTTACAATGTACTTGCCCGCTGCATCTCTCCTGGGAAAGCCAGCCTCCGAGTCCATCTCGGGAACCCATACCTGGTGGGGTATGCGTGCTTTCATTCCCGGTATGGGAGTGTGCGGTACGCTGTACTCCCATTTGCAGTCACCTGCCCTGGCCGCCTGCATGGGATAGAGACCGATACCAAGGTTCTTTATGACATTTGTGAACAGAGTGAAGACGTGAACCTTGAGCTTGGGCACATTGACCAGGATACACCCGGGGTAGGCGTCCAGGTCATCAGGATCTCCTGGGTCTCCACCCACCACCGCTTTGTGAAGGATTATGGATTGAAAATTGACACCATCAGGCACCTTGACATCCCGGCCTTTGGTGGTGTCATCGAAGATGCGGTTCAGGTCGTACACCATCAATTTGTCTGAGACATGTCCCGGAGGGATGTAGTTGCCGGCAACACTCTCCTCGTAGCCTTTCATTGGGTCGTCGCTGCGGCCGGGCTCAAGCGACTCGGACAGGTACTTCCGCGCGAAGTAGAACCCCCAACCCCCATAAAAGCCACCACACTTGCCTTCAATAGCAGCCTCGGTCGTCACCGCTTTGCCTTCAGGGTTCAACGTAGAAAATATGCTGGCCGCCATTGACATGGTGGTAGCCGCTTCGCCCAAAGCCATCTGGTGATAGCTGATGCCCACCTTATCGTGGAACCATCTCATCAGCGCAGCCACAAATGACCACTCAGTGCAGGCTGTACTACCCATGCCGGGGCCATGAGTCCCAGCGTCTATGTTGAAGATGTTTACGAGGTTGGGCTTAAAGAGCAGCTTCTGCCCCTTTTCTACCCTTGATTTGACCTCCCCGCTGAAGCCCGTCTCTGTTTCCAGAGGGGTCAGGGCTTGGTCAAGGTTCTCATAAGTGTAGTCTATCTTGGCCTTCATCTTCTCCCACGCCCCCTGATCGGAGTTGTTGATGTACTCCTGGAGAAGTGTACCGATGCCGACATACGATTTGCTGACATCCATGTGGGCCACCCCCACCGGGGAACCGGCGGAATCTATCTTGCGCTTGCCGATGGATGAGTTTACTACCGTGTCCTTATTGACGGTCATCTTGGCCTCCTCTCGTCGTTGGGTCGAAGCGCGATGTCGTCTAGTATATCACCACTGCCCTCCATCTTGTCCATCCCCAGTCAGTTCTGCTAAGGTTCAACATGGAAAACATATCAGCCAGTTCATCCGCACTTTGCTATCTTCAGGCACTCGTTTCCCCTCCTTTCTCGAACTTACCACGTAAGTTGCACTTCCGCCTTCAGCCACTGTGAAGGCAGAGAAAAGACCACAGGCGAACAAGATGGGGCCCGTCGCTGCGCCCCCTACACTCCTTACCATTAAGGGGCCGTTTTCTCGGAATGAATCCGGTAGACCACGCCTCCTACGCCTCCGTCATCAAGGCCTGGGTCAAGACAACGCACATTGCGCCACACTATTTCCGGTAGTTCCTCTTTACCAGATTCGGCCCATTCCATGGTCGTCTCCCAGAGTGCGTTGATTTCAAGTAGGACGGGGAGCAAAGCTTTGGGGCACATGTTTCCAGTTGACTTCTGAGGATTTAGAAACGGGTCGAAAACCAACCTGTTACCGACCTCAACCCCGGCGAAACAGGCTTCGGACTTCACCACTTCGGCAACTATCTGATACGCCATCGTCTTTGGAATATTGTTGTAAAGCTTCTCCAATCCTGGATGGAGTTTTGCCATGGCCTTATCATCAAGGCCAGTACTGAATTTGAATAGGTCTGCCGCTGCTCCTGTTAGCATTGTATCCTCCTCTCCAGAAAGATTTACTAGATTTGTTTCTTCCCAGGCCGGCGCGGCTTGTGCACCGAACCTGGCATACCTGTGTGGAACCGGGCCCCATCTCTCTTAAACGTGTGGCGCGCCGTTGCGCCTGGCTCTATTGTCATCTCTGTTCACGAAGACCTCTTCTATTGGCATCACCTCCCCCAAAAAACACGAAACCGACCTTTCCTAGGTCGGTTTCACTATTGGCTCCCCACTGCCCAAGTGACCACATACAGACAGCAGCTCAACACCCCCACTGCGCTACTACTGTTGCCGCTCCTACGCCACGCCTTACCTCCCACACATCAAAAGCCGCTCGCTATGTCCAGGGTTGATTGTAGTGCTTATTCGGGCAACCGTCAATAGCCATTGGGCTGGTCGCCAACAGAGGGACACAGGATGTCGCACGCACTATCCTCCCAATAAGCGACCGCAGCGTGACCCTTATGTCAAGTGGCTGCCTTTCGAGCACCTTCCCTTTCTTCCGCCGGATTCTTGAGGCTATGCCTTCAGAAACTTCTTCAGCTTGTCAACCGCAGGCGGTAGTACCTCCCCGATTCCCTCGTCGAACTGCAGATGAGCAACTCTGTCCAGCGGGGTTTCACCCCGATTAATAATCACCAGGCGAGCCTCGGACTCAACTGCCACGCCGGGCATATCAGCCGCCGGCGTAACCACCAGGCTGGAGCCGACGACTATGAACAGGTCACAGTTCCGCGAATGCCAGTAGGAATCGGCTAACTCTTTCCGGGGCAGAGATTGGCCAAAGTCAACCACGCTGGAAACCAGCCTCCCGCCACAAGAGCACCTGTCTATATTGGCAGCTCTATCTACTTGGGACTCACAACGACTACACCGCAGCCTGGCGATATTGCCGTGCAGTTCTGCCAGCATGTCCTGAGGAATTCCTGATTTCAAGTGGAGACTGTCGATGTTCTGCGAGATAAGGAAGGTTAGCTTACCAAGTTTCAGCAGCTCGGCGATAGCCAGGTGCCCAGCGTTGGGCTGGGCCGACGAGAAATCTCGCGGCTCGCTAGGCAAACCTTTGGCCCGGCGCGTCCAGACACCGTCCGGCCCGCGAAAGTCGGGCAGGCCTGACTCAGTGCTGATGCCGGCGCCTGTAAACACCACCAGGCGCTTTGCCTCGAACATCCACCGAGCCAAAGCGTCGATCCTCTTCTCCACGTCTGGCGCCACCATATCCCCTACTCCATCAATCCTCCAGATTCTTACTCAGCCTTTCATTACCGTCAATTCTAGAGCTTCCTGACCTCTCCTATCAAGTCAAGCAGCCACTCTTGTGCGCCAAGGCCAAAAGGTAATACGCTACAACTCGAGCTTCACGGTTACAGTCTCCTCAGTGCTGGTCGCCGCAGGAGCATCACCAGACCGAAGAGAAGGACCAAAGCTCCACCTATCGCCACCGCTACAGGCGCATCCAGATGCTCCGCGATCTCCCCCACCAAGAGTACGCCCACTCCGTTGAAACCAAAGGTCATCACATAGATGCTCATGACCCGTCCCCGCACCCGGTCATCCACATTAGTCTGAATCAGAGTGTTGTTCGTCGACAGGTAGGCCGTGTTCACCACGCCTACACAAAAAAGGATGCCAAGGGAGAGATAGAAATTCCCCGAGAGAGCAAAGGGGATGAGGCCCAGTCCGAATAATAACACTGAACCCAGGAGCAATAGTCCCTTGTGCCTGAAGTCGCCCAGCGAAGCAACCAGGAGGGAACCGATCAGAGCCCCCACGCCCACGGCAGCCATCAGGACTCCCAGACCACGCACACCCACATGGAAAACATCTTGAGCGAAAACAGGCATCAGCATCTGATATGGCATGCCCAACAAGATAGGCACTGCCGCCATAAGGAGCAATGACACAAGGATAGGGCTGCGGCGAATATAGCTCAGCCCCTCCGCCAAGTGGAAGGGCACCGAGGCACTTGTCGCTACAGCTCGCACTCCGGTTGGCGGCACTCTGATCAGCAGAACTGCAGCGGCAATGTAGCAAAACACCACGACACAGTAGGCACCGGCTATACCGGCAATGCTCGCCAGTAAACCGCCAATGGCGGGAAAGACAACCCGACTCAGATGCATCGCCCCGCCACCGATAGCGATTGCGTTCATAATGCGGTGCTTCTCCACAAGCTCAGGGACAACAGCCTGGCGAGCAGGCAAGCTGAAAGCAAAGATGGTGCCGCTCAGCACAGAAGCAACAACCAGGTGCCACAACATAATGGCATCGGTGAAGATCAAAAGGGTAATCACCACGGCAAGTAAGGCGCTGGCTGACTGAGCAGCTATCATCAGGTTTCGCTTATCCACGCGGTCGGCGACCACACCGCCAAGAGGGGCAAATAGGATTAGCGCCACCCCCGCAGAAGCGCTCACGAGCCCCAGGGCACGCGGGGAACCGGTTAACTCGTAAACCAGCCACCCCCGTATCAAGATATGCATGTTGAACGCTGCCATAGAGGACAGCAGACTAAGCCAGAACCAACGGTAGCTGACAACCTGAAATGCATCAAACGTCGCCAGCCATCCCTTACGGGTACCGCGTGCCTCGGTGTCTTTGCCTGGGGTTCTATGCTTTGCAGACATGAGAAGGCCACGACGGCATTAAACGGGGAACTAGCATTTAGAGGGCCAGGCGGGCTTACAACCTCTTCACCTTGCCTTCAAGAGGTTGGTTGAGTCAAGAGGCGCTTTGGCCAAATGATCCGCGCGGAGCCGTTGGCCATCTATGCTACATCTTCCCGCAACGAGCTGTCAAACCAGCATTGGCCTGGATAAGATGGATTGTTTGGCTTTCCATCTTGTATAATGGGTCTGGACGAATTGAGAACACTGCCAAGAGCCACTGGCAAATCTCAAAAGGAGAAGGCTATGGACGATAGGGTCGCCATCTTCATAGACGGCAGCAATCTGTATCACGCTCTACGCAGCAACTTCGGACGGTACAACCTCAATTTCGCTGAGTTCGCCAGCAAGCTCTGTGGCTCCAGACGCCTGTTCCGAACATATTACTACAACATCCTGCAGGAC
>JADHWZ010000055.1 GCA_016783225.1 Dehalococcoidia bacterium
TTCTAGACGATTTTCTTTGTCTTTGGCCATTTATTTACCAAAATATTTACCTTTGTCGTATACAATATTTAGCGACGTGTGTGCGACGAGGTTTGCCGAGAATTGTGTAGGCATTTGGGTAGAGCGAGAGAGGCAGAATATCCCGCTGGCTACACTAGGCGAACAAAGGGGTAGAATAGAGGTGCTGGTTGGATACCCAGCGATTTGTGTGACGGAGCCAAGAAGTGATTTAACTCTGCAACCGGACTGGCATAATCAGGAGGCGTCGAGCCGGTGTCCTTACATGGTCACTTGGGTAACGGGGAGCCAATAGTGAAACCGACCTGAGAAAAGTCGGCTTTTCTTGTTTTACAACTTGTCATTATGGTAGCCAAGGCGAAATGAAATAAGCGGCAGGCAGCATTCTGTCAGAGTAACAATTTTCTGTGGGCGAAACGTACAGGGAGGAATAAAGCCAATGTGGGGCAACGTCTTGTTTGTTGGTTTGAACCTGCTCGATGCTTGGTTAACGAAGCAGGCATTCGCGCTTGGCGAGGTGGAGTTAAATCCGGTCGTAAGTTTTTTTGGCTATGGTGACAACCTACTTCTGAAGGGGTTGTTGGCTTTGGTAATAGCCTTGATTCTGTGGGGTTTGGGGAAGTCTTATCTGTCTTGGTACTTGAATGTTCTGATGCTCGGGGTCATATGGTGGAATCTGGCTGTGCTGACGCTGTTGACAGTCTATTGGTAGAACGGCGGTATCTGCGGTGGGTGCAGGTCATGCTGCACTTACTGGAAGAATATCACGTAGATTCCTGCCAGAATACCTAGTATCGGAAACAAGATAACTCCGCTGAATACAAACCAGGTAGACAAGCCTACCTCCCCACCCCCTTTAAGCCATTCTGAAGCATGCGCGCTATAGCCATCATAAGCACAAAGCTGGCTAGTGTCAGGGCAGTTCAGGCCAATACTTCCACGTTCTCATTATAGTTCAAATTACTGTAACAGTGAAAGCCAAAGGGAGCCGGGAACATGCGGTGTTCGCGAAGTCTCATCGCCAAAAGCCCTGGTGCTTTTCACCATAACTAGACCGACAGATCACCGGTCAGCCTTCAGATATGGCTTCAAGCCACCCTCAGACTTTGCCGACCTCGCGTGTCTCGGCACCAGACCGAAAATCTCGCAATTTCGTATCCTCATAATATGGTCGCTATCAAAGTCATCGCAGTGCAGGTTAGAAACAGACGCCTTGCTATTAGGCTCCGGCTGCTCTGAAAGCTGGCTAATCATCGTGACGCGGCTGCAGCAATTTTGAAATCCCCAATAAGGCCCCAAGCTCTATTGCACTGCCTATCCATCTTACATGGGAACTTACGAAATCATAGGCAACAGACAAATGAGGTTCCAATACCCTCTTACGCCTTTGCAGCCGGAGCTTGTTAACCATAGACGGCGTGTCTATCCCTAGCGGGCAGTTCTGCTGACACTTTCTACAGCTAAGACACAGGTCAAGCCCCCTGTTAGCCTCACCAGAGGCTTTTCCAGACAAGAAGGAATAGATTACCCCTTTCCCTCCCAGCTCGTTATTGACACCAAATTCACTGCCATAGACACTATAGGCAGGGCAAACCAACAGACACTGGCCACAGCCTATACAATAGAGCAGTTCTTTGTATTCGCTATTAGCTATGTTGCTTCTGTGATTGTCAACGAAAATAAGGCAGATTTCTCTAGGTCCATGCACGCCTTTAATCAACTGCTTCTCGATATCGGCAGTTTGACTTGGACCGGTGATTATGTTCACAAATGATGTTCTCAACGAGCCTGTGGCGTAGAATGTCTGAAGCTTCACCATGTTAATGGCTTCTTCGAGGTTCGGGTATATCTTATCCGTCCCAACCAACACTATGTGTTTCTCGGCACGCATTGCTACCTGCACAATATTGCCTTCGTTATGCAATAGCACAAGGGCGCCCTCTTCAGCAGCTATAGCATTAGCCCCTGTGATGCCTATTACGGCTCTGCTCACATAGGCAGATATCTCGTCCCTGATTAGTCTTACTATTGTCCCGGCAGTCGGTGGCACTTCTCTGCCAAAATGAGCGGAGAGGATTTCAGCTATATCATGCCTAGTGAGATGGCTGGCTGGGCCCGTAGGATGCGATGGCATATCGCCACAAAGCTGAATTATCCTGTCACCAATGTCGGTTTCTATTGCCTCGATGCCCGCTTGCCCCAGGGCTTCAGTTAGCCCAATCTCCTTGGTTAGGTTTGACTTCGACTTGACCACCAATCTGTTATTAGCAATTTCGTCGATAACTGCTGACACCGCATCTTCCTTGCTATCTGCTTCGTATACTGTTATGCCGTTGTGTTTAAGATTGTCTACTGCCTGGTTCAGAAGTGCTACATTTCCGACAGACCTCTCTCGGGTTTCCCTAAGCCTCCTTCTTCGCTCTTCGAGGTCTGGTATTCTGGCGATATTTGCCCGTTGCCTTTTCTTGACCACAGCGAATGCCTTCCTCATGGTCTGTATATGTTGCGCCTTTTGCACTCGGTCTGACAGACTTTGTTCAGAATGATGGGGAGGGGATACACCCTGGTCCATAACTGCGATCCGATTCAAGTTGTGTCTTCAATCAAAACACAGTCTGATTATATCAAGTTTCCTCGTAGCTAGGATAGCCTGTAATAGCAGGCTGCCCAGTGGTATCATGATATCGGCGGTGTGGACATTTGTGACCGCTATGTCTTGGGAGTCTATCCTCACCTTTGCTTATCTTTCCGAGTTTCCGGGCATTTCCCCGGAGCGTGCATGATGTGAGCATACTGCTCACAGTACCACAGGTATGCTTGTTTCCCAGGTGCGTCAGACGTCCTCAAAATGGCGGCAAATCTGGGCCTGAAGAGACGGTCAAGTGGCTCCGCAATGCGTTTCACCGCGGCGCCCCTTACTTCTCACCGTGTCGCTTAAAACTTCCAGTAGACTATTATACAATGTGTGGGCTATTGGTCATGTCAGCACCTCCTGTATCCAGCTGTATTTCTCTTTAAGCGTTAGACCCCTGAACTCTACTGCCTCACTCCCCTCTAGAAATTGCCTGACTTGTTCTATTGTTTGTAGACTTTCGTCGTTCATGATTAGTTGCATGTGCCAATCATAAACGAGTTGCCTTAATCCTTCAGGCTCATCTTGTGTTAGGAACCAATCTTCTCTCCAGGCTCATCTTGCATTGGAAAAGACTTGGGCTTCTATTTTGGGTATCGACAGATGTATAATAATCCTCCCCAGTGAAAGGAGGACTAAAGCATGGCAGAAGAGATTGTCAAGAGCCCGATGCCAGGCATAATCAAAAGCGTTGATGTGAATGTTGGTGACCAGGTTAATGAAGGTGACACTCTACTCATATTGGAGGCCATGAAGATGGAGACTCCTATAGTGGCACCGGTCGGTGGGAAGGTCAGCGAGGTAAGCGTTTCCCAAGGTCAGTCGGTAAAAGGTGGAGACAGGCTGATTGTGATAGAGAGTTAGTATCTACGAGGGGTGTAGCCTGGCTCGTGAGAACGGTACGGAAACTTGGCTCGGAGCCTTTTGTTGTGGCTGGGCTGAAGTATTCGAACTGACAAACAGGTATTACTGCGCACTTAGAAGTCCGTGGAGGTATGCGAATGGACATGAAATCGGGACTGGAAGAGCTTAGAAAACGCAGGGAAAAGGCACTTCAGATGGGAGGTAGGGACAGGGTAGAGAGGCAGCACCAACGGGGTCGCCTGACTGTGAGAGAGAGGATAGACAGGCTCCTCGACCCTGGGACATTCTCAGAGGTGGGAATATTGAATCAGTCTGACATACCCGGCATGGAAGATAAGACGCCTGCCGATGGGAATATCGCCGGTTTTGGGAAGATAGATGGTAGAGCAGTGATTGTTTGTGCTGCTGATAACACGGTGCTGGCGGGTGCTGAAGGCAGGGTGGGATTTTACACAAAAGAAGACAGGCTAAGAAGCATATCTGTTGAAAAGGGCTATCCCACAATCACCCTGGGTGATGCCGGTGGAGCTCGCATTCCTGACATTATGGGTTCTGATGGCCTGAGCTCTATGACTTTCCGGGCTGAGGTGCTTAGAGATCCACGGAAGGCACCTCTTATAGCCACCATTATGGGTGAGTGCTTTGGCGGCCCATCTTGGATGGCGGCCGTGGCTGACTTCGTGGTCATGGTAAAGGGGTGCTGCATGGCCGTATCCGGGCCCCGGGTGCTCGAGATAGCCATGGGGGAAAATATCACCCCCGAGGAACTTGGCGGCTGGAAACTACATGCCGAGGTCACGGGCCAGGTAGATGCCTTTGCCGAAGACGAGGAGCACTGTCTCCGGATGGTCAGAGAATTCCTAAGTTATATGCCATCAAATTGCGATGAGGAACCGCCCTACGTTTCTACGGAAGACCCACCTGATAGGAAAGTAGCTGAAGTTATGGATATCCTTCCTGATGACCTCAACCGTGCCTATGATATGTACAAGATTATTGCAGCTATAGTTGACGACGGCAAGTACTTGCCCATAAAGCCTTACTATGACCAGAGCCTTATTACCTGCCTTGCCAGGATGAATGGCAGGACTGTGGGAATCATAGCCAACCAACCTATGTTCTTTGCTGGAGCCGGGGGGCCGGGCTCCTGTGAAAAAGCCGCCAGCTTCATCGTCCTTTGTGATTCCTTCAACATACCTCTCATTTTTCTTCATGATACTCCAGGATTCTTTGTGGGTCTGGAGGCTGAAAAACGAAAGATGCCGGGCAGAATCATGGTGTGGATGGAAGCGTTGGCCCTGTCTACGGTGCCAAAGATATCCATAGTAGTGCGCAAAAGCTACGGCATGGCCTATTCCAACATGGCTGGTACTAACTGCGGTGCTGACTTCCTGGTTGCCTGGCCTACTGCCGACATCAGCTTCATGTCGCCCCAGACTGGCGTGAATGTGGTATATCGACCCATCATAGATAGAGCTGAGAACCCAAAAGTGGAGAAGGAAAGGCTTCTCAAAGAATGGGAGTACCAAAGCGCTCCTTGGAAAGCGGCTGCGAAACATCTCATTGATGACGTTATAGAGCCGCGGGACACGAGGGAGTTCATCAACAAATCTCTGGATATCCTCCGTGGCAGTGGCAGGGGTTTCATAAGCAAGAAATATCTTCAAGCCTGGCCCACTGTACTATAATCTAACTGCCTATCTGCTGACGCCTCATTATAAAGCTTCGTAACTGTGTCGGCGTCAAAAAACCATTGACAATGCTTTCCAGAGGTGTTATTCTATTTATAGAACAAGTATTCTACGAACGAATGTGAAAGATAGAATGAGGTTTGCTTGTGTCTTGGTTCATCATCTACCGGTGCAGGTGGAGAGAACTGGCAAAGTTAGGGATCGGCCACTGGTAATAGGTGGGTTTCCTTTCGAGAGAAAGCGTGTTTACGATGCCTCTGCAGAAGCTATTGTGTCTGGGGTGCAATTAGGTATGCCTCTTAGTGAGGCCTATGTCCTGTGCCCCGAGGCCAAATTCTTGCCACCGAAGGAAGAAAGATACCGTGAGGTTTATGAACAAGTAGCTGAGATTCTGGAAGGTTCCAGTCCATCAGTCGAAACGGGAGAACTCGGCTGCGCCTTCTTCGATGCCACTGGCTTTGAGGATGAGTCGAGATTAGCCAGTGAGATTGTCAGCGGCCTATTTCACCATATTGGGCTCAGGGCTTGTTTTGGCATTGCCAGCAACAAATTCCTGGCCAGAGTAGCCGCCTATGTGACCAAACCTGAGGCACCGATTATTGTCCCCGAGGGTGGAGAGAAAAGCTTCCTGGCACCTTTCTCGGTGGATTTTCTGCCTTGCTCCGAGGAGACAAAGAAGAGGTTTAATCTCTTGGGGATTCGTATTATCGGCCAGCTTGCGGGCTTCACCAAGGAAACATTAGTTGAGCAATTCGATAAGGATGGAATTGTAGTTTATGAATTTGCGCATGGCATTGACAGAACGCCCCTTTTCCCCAGAAACAAGCCCAGACTGGTGAGCGACAGAGTTCATTTCGATGCTCCAATAGATGGCTCACCTGAGCTTCTTGCGGTTATCGGTGGGGTGTTAGACAGGTTCTTGGCTGAACTCAAAGGTCATGGACAAGTCTGCCGTAAGATTAAGCTTGGCATAAACTTTTCAACAGCTTCAGAGGAGGTTACTTTAGGCCTGAGGGAGGCAACAAACTCGCATAAAGCAATAATGGTAAGACTGAGGTCGTGGCTGGAAAAAGCAGAGTTCCCCGAGGCAATCGATGGCATAGATATATGTCTCGAAGTTGATGAAGACCGGGGCAGGCAGCTCTGTCTCCTGAAACAGAGGGCCTCAGGGGCTAAGAAACTAGCCGGTTTGCGTGGGCTGGGACTGAAGAAAGCCACGGTTACAAATGGAGATACCTTGGTTCCTGAGCGCAGCTTTAAGCTAACCGATGTTTAGGGAAGATGATAATGTCGAAGTTACTTGAGAAGCCCAAGGAGATAAGGGAAAGCTTCAGAAAAGAGGTGGCATAGCCAATATTGTGGCTGAGCAGCTTATGCCTCTGTGCCAGGAGAGAAAGCGGCAGCACTCCTTATATGATGTCGCAAACATTTACGCATGGCAAAAACCTTAGGCTAGAAATCTTAATCTCTGAATCTAAGTTTAAAAGGCTGCCTTCCCTGGTGTCTTCATTTTGCATAAGGTTAATACGCAGCGGGACCGCTTCGCCGCTGATCCTCAACGTCATTGCGAGCAGAGCGAGATCCATTTGGCAGGTCACCCGTAGGCGGGTGATTCTCACAGGAAATTGCCGACCAACCCCTCCCCCTTGATGGGAAAGGCTTAAGGTGAGGATGAATTCCACACACCTCAGCATGCCCCCGTAGGGACGGACCTTCAGAGGCTGTCTGAAAACTAAGGTGGACTTGTCCCAAGTGGGGAATTACCATCAAGAAAAGCTCCCTTTTCGAAGCCAGGTGGGAAACCCAGACCAAAATCACCGCCTTTTTGCCAGGGCAGTGGGAAATGAAATCCCGTGGTTCGACTTCCCGGACAGACTCTTCAGGTCTGTCCGCTACTCTGTTGCCTTTCCGTGAGAGTCACCTGCTTACAGACAACCCAACGGAACGGTCACTCAAAGGGCAAGTGACTCGGACATAACCGCCCCTGTTGTTTGTACCACCATCTGGGCCATGGCCGCCGCGCTGGCCAAAGCCCTAGGAGACTGTTTGTAATTTGCCCGATGTCTGGTAGAATCAGGGTAGAAAATGGGATTGCCAAACATCCAGCAGGTTGAACGGCTTATCGAGCGGGCTCTGGCCGAAGACCTCGGCCAAGGAGATGTTACCACCGAGGCGCTGGTGCCCGACGACCAGCGACGGAAAGCTTCGATCACGGCCAAGGCAAAAGGAGTCATAGCCGGGACTGAAGTCGCCAAGCAAGTTTTCCTTAAAGTCGACCCCGAACTAAAGGTGGATATCCTCGTCGACGATGGGGTTAAAGTCAGGCCCAAGAATGTGATAGCCAGGATAGAGGGCAAGTGCGCCAGCATACTAGAAGCCGAGCGAGTTGCCTTGAATTTCCTGCAGCATCTCAGCGGCATCGCTTCAGAGACAGCCCGCTACGTCCAGGCGGTCAAAGGCTTGCCAGCCCAAATCACCGATACCAGGAAGACTACGCCGGGCCTAAGAATGCTGGAAAAGTATGCGGTGCAAGCCGGCGGCGGCAGGAATCACCGCATGCACCTCGGGGATGGCATCCTAATTAAGGACAATCACCTTGCAGCACTCCGCAGCAAGGGACTGACTATGAAAGAGATTGTAGCCAGGGCCCGCCAGAAAGCTTCTCCTGAGCTGGAAATCGAGATAGAAGTTAAAAGCGCGCAAGAAGCTTCAGAAGCGGCTGAAGCCGGAGCCGATATTATCATGCTGGATAATATGGACCTTCAAGATATGCGTCAGGCCGTTCGGCTAATCAGAGGTCGCGCTATAATCGAAGCCTCTGGAGGCATTACCTTAGATACAGTTCGAGCCGTCGCCAGGACCGGTGTCGACTTTGTCTCGGTGGGGGCTCTCACCCATTCCGCGAAAGCCATGGATATCAGTCTAGAGGTTACCTCCTGAAATCAAACTGGGCATGTCTGCCCGCATCGTGGGAATTCCAAATTCTAATTTCGAAATCCTAAATCTAAATGCGAGCAGAGCTCGCATACGTATTATTCCGAAAAATAGATTCGTGCCATTTCCAGCACACGATCTATCATCACGTGTCGTGGCAGTCACTCCCTTAGGGGTAGCCTGCTCCGCAATGTCAGGTCAGGTCTGAGACCTCACATCCACGAGGTAGGCTTCACCTCTATTTTCATGATTCGTTGGTGGGCATCCGCCCATGGGCGTTCGTTTAGCATTTCGTATTTGGTGCTTGGGATTTCGATGTTAATGTGTCACTCTCACCCTATTCCTCTCCCATCGAGGGAGAGGAAACAAAGCACCAGTCGCTACGGTCTTCCCTTACTCAACTCTTCTAAAGCTATCAGCAAAGATTCACTGGCCTTGTCCATGTATTGAGCTGCGCCCAACATATCTTCCTGAACCGTAGCTTCTCCAAGATCCCGTGCTTTCTCCGCCCACTTCCTGAATTCATCACCGTGCTCCTTGTTGTGTTCAATCCAGTGGTGTAACAGTATTTTGAGTTTCTCCATCTCACTCTTGTCCATTACATATCTCTCCTCGCACGACTTTCAACTCAATCTGCCGTTGGTATCAGACCATGAGCGGCGAACAAAAGGATATCACACCTGATGGTGCAGGTGGGACACTCGGTGCGGGACAAGAGAATGGGGTTTTTCCTGGCCGTGGGCTTCCATCAACTTGTCGTCGGCCATCAGCTCGCGGGGATTTCCATCAGCAATGATGCGCCCCCCATCTATCAGCACGACACGGTTGCATACCTCCAAGACAAGTTCCAGGTCATGAGAAGCGATTAACATTGTCTCCTTTGATGCCTGCAAAAGGCGAATGAGACAGCGCCGGGAGCGAATATCGAGGTTGGCGCTCGGTTCGTCATACATCACCAGTTGAGGCTCCATTGCCAGCACGCAGGCAATGGAGACCATACGCTTCTCCCCTTCTGAGAGATGGTGGGCCGGCCTATCGGCAAGTTCCAACAATCCCACCGTTGAGAGTGCCTCCGGTACTCTGGCTTCAACTTCGTCCTTTGATAGCCCCATGTTGCGCGGGCCAAAGGCCACGTCGTCCCGCACCGATGGGCAAAATAGTTGATCGTCTGGATTCTGAAAGACCAAGCCGACCTCAGGGCGAAAATCACCATTTACTACCGGCCTACCTAAGGCAAGGATTTCCCCGGCAGACGGCTTCAGCACGCCGCAAATTCCCAGAAATAAAGTAGTCTTGCCAGCTCCGTTGGGGCCTATCAGTCCAACCCTCTCGCCCGACATCACCTCGAGACTCACGTCATGCAAAACGTTGGGCCTGTCCGGGTAGGACAACCACAGTCCGGAGACCGCGAGCGCGGGTTTAGGCAGACTCTCCTGGTGCCTTTCCTGTATCTGCTCTTTCATTACACACGTTCGAGTCATTGTATCAAGGCCTCTGTTCCGTGTCTATAAATGATGTCCCCTGCAACGAATCCGACTGCGACCAGGAGAGTAACCCCGAGAGCAATTACATCGCGAGAAGAGGCTCGGAATTCGTCTTGCTGGCGTCCAATGTTGCCGTATCCTCGCAGAATCATTGCTTTGTAGACCCATTCAGACCGCTCGTAACTACGCACCAGGATGCTCCCGCCCAGCCAAGCTAGGATACCCAGGCCATGCCTGCTGAAGCGGCGCTCGTGAAATCCCCGGAGCCTCATTGACGTCTCCATTCGATGCAGGTCATCGCCAATCTCGGAAAGGTAGCGAAAGGACAGAAGTGCCATATCAGTCAGAATGGCAGGGAGACCTAAAGCCCGCATCGATTTGATGGTAGTCAAAAACGGCGCAGTGCCGAAGAGAACGAGGCCAACCGTCAGGATGCAGAGAAACCTGGTAGCTATCAGAAGCACAGTAACAAGCCCTTCCTGCCACAAATCGAGGGGGCCAAGGCTCATGATGACGGTGTGACCGGAAACGAACGGTAGAACCAGAACCACGACCAGAAGAAAAAAGGATGGGTAACGCAATCGTGTCAGCATGAAGGAGACGGGTAGCTTTGAGACAGTGTATATAGCCAAAGTAACCACCACCATTACCGGTAACACGCGCAGGTCCCGGACAAATGAGAAAGCGAAGATTAAGGCCATAAGGCCGATGAATTTGCACCTCGGGTCCCAGCGATGCAGTGGGGAGTCAAGGTGCGCATATTCGTCAATGCCGAGTCTCATGCGCTATCCAGAAGTTTTGGCCGTACCCGCTGAAGAAACACGGTTACCAGCGCAGTAAAGACACCCTCGATGACCATCAGCGGCAAATGGGCCAAAGCTAATGTGTAGATTGCTGCCCGCTCCGTCGCGATATTGAAATTAGCCGGGATGTAAGTAAGCAGAATGACCACGAACAGGATCACCGATACACCAATGCCACCAAAGCCGGCCAAGAATCCAAAGACGCCGGTCATAATCTGCCCCTTCTTCCTAAGAAGGTTGCGAATACGGAATATGTAATAGGACAGTAGTGCGGGTAATCCCATTATTATTGAGTTCACTCCCAGAGTGGTCAGGCCACCATGCTGAAACATCACTGCCTGAAAGAACAGGCCAATGAGAATAGCCGGGAAGGCAAAATAACCCAACACAGCGCCCAAAAGGCCATTCAGCACCAGATGAACACTGGCAGGGGGCACCGGGATATGGATCCACGAGACCACGAAGAAGGCGGCCGTAAGTAGAGAGGCCTTGGGAACGCCCTCACGAGGATTTTCTTTCTGATTTATTTTGTGAATTGAGTACCACGTGACTGGCGCGGCAGCAACATACCCAGCGGCGCACACGGTGGCAGGGAGAAACCCGTCAGGGATATGCATCAGGCTTTCCTTCGCGAGAAATAGAGCGCAGTGCCAACAAACCCCCAGATGACGCAAGCCGCCATTAGCACAATCTGAAGGACGCCAAAGCCGCCAGTCCCAGCCGTTGCCATCATGCCCTCACCAATAGGGATATGCACCATGTCGCCATGGCCTGCCTGGCGTACCTGGATATCCCAGGTGCCTGGCTTGGAGGCGTCAGGCACGAAAGTGAAGTGACCCTGA
>JADHWZ010000056.1 GCA_016783225.1 Dehalococcoidia bacterium
CATTATCTGGTGCCCTGTTTGGCTTAAGCCTAGGTTACAAAGATAACCTGTCGACAAGGGGTGAGCGAGATGAAAACGGAGGAAAATAAGACAAAAGAGCAACTCATCGAGGAACTGGCATCGTTGCGCCAGCGGGTTACTGAATTGGAGGCATCGGAGACCCAGCGCAAGCAGGCGGAGCAGGCGCTGCAGGAGAGCGAGCAGACCTTCCGAGACCTTGTCGAGAACTCCCCTGATGGTCTCATCATAGCAGATGAAAACGTGGTACATCTGTATGCAAACAAGCGAGCCGCAGAAATCACAGGCTACAGCGTTGATGAACTGGTGGGCATGAGTGGTTGGGAATTGACGCGTCCAGATGAAGTCGAGATGTACAAAGAAAGAATGCGAAAGAGGTTAACCTGTGAGCCTCACCCAAAACACTATGAGCGTATTTATGTTCGAAAAGATGGCACAGAAGTGGTAACGGAATTCACCACTACCGTGACAAAGTGGAAGGGGAAAATCTGCCCCATGGCAACCATCCGTGACATCACCGAGCGCAAGCAGGCGGAGCAGGCGCTGCAGCAGAGCGAACAACGGTTCCGGCAGTTCTTCGAGAATGAGCCCGAGTACTGCTACATGATTTCGCTGGAGGGCATAATCCTCGACATGAACAAGGCTGCCCTTGAGGCGCTGGGCCACGACAAAGAGGAACTCGTGGGCAAGCCTCTGCAATCGATATACGCTCCCGAATCACTGCCTAAAATGAGACAACTCTTCGCAAAGTGGCAGGAAACCGGAGCACTCGCGGATGAAGAAATGACCGTCATGAGCAAGCAGGGGGATAGACGCACCGTCCTGCTTAGCGCCAGCATGATTAGGGACAGCGACGGAAAGGCAATGCATTCTGTGTCCCTTCAAAAGGATATCACCGAGCGTAAGCAAGCAGAGGAGGCATTACGGGAGAGCGAAGGGAGATACCGAACCATTTTTGAAACTAGCGGCACCGCAATGCTGATAGCCGAGGAAGACAGGACAATATCCATGATAAACGCGGAATTTGAAAAACTCTGCGGTTATTCCAAAGATGAAGTAGAAGGCAAGAAAAGCTGGGTGGAATTCATCGTGAAAGCAGATCTGGAGAGAATGAAAGAGTATCACCGCCTGCAAATGATTGATCCGAAAGCTGCTCCGCCGTACTATGAATTCCAGTCCATTGACAAACATGGCAATGTTAAAGATATCTTCATAAACCTAGCCCTGCTTCCCGGAACAAAAAAAACCGTGGGATCGCTTGCAGACATCACCGAGCGCAAGCATGCGGAGGAGGCCTTAAGGCAGTCGGAGGAGAGGTATCGGGCTATCCTGGAGAGTGTCGAAGACGGCTATTTCGAGGTAGACATTGCCGGCAGCTTCACCTTCTTCAACGAGGCACTATGGCGCATCCTTGGATATCCCGCCGAAGAGTTGATGGGAATGAACTCGCGTACTTATTCGGTTGGAGAGGATGCCAAGCGCGTGTACGAGGCCTTCAATGAAGTCTATCGGACTGGCAAACCAGTGCAGGGCTTTTCCTGGCAAATCCTTCGAAAAGATGGCTCCAAACGGTTTCTAGAAACCTCAGCTTCGCTTGTACGAGACCCGGAAGGGAACCCTATCGGGTTTCGGGGAGTTAGCCGTGACGTCACCGGGCGTAAGGAGGCCGAGGAAGAGAGAAGGCAACTGGAGCAGAAAGCTCATCTCGCCAGCCGACTGGCTTCTGTCGGTGAGATGGCCTCAGGTATTGCCCACGAGATAAACAACCCCCTGACCGGCGTTATCGGGTATGCCCAGTTGCTGACGGGAAGAGAAGATGTCCCTACGGACATTAAGAAGGATTTGGCCACCATCAATGACGGAGCCCAGCGAGTTGCCGATATCGTGAAGAGGCTGCTTGCCTTTGCCCGCCAGCAGAAGCTGGAGCGAGACTATGTCAGCATCAACGACATCATTAGAACCACGCTCGCCCTCCGTACCTATGAGCTGAAAACCGGCAACATAGAGCTTACCACCTACCTCGCCCCAGACTTGCCCGCGACCATAGCTGACGGCGGTCAGCTCCAGCAGGTGTTCCTTAACCTAATCATAAACGCCGAGACAGAGATGAAACTGGGCCATGGTAAGGGCACTCTGTTGGTTAAGACAGAGACGGTAGATAACACCATCCGCATATCTTTCCAAGATGACGGTCCGGGAATAAGAAAGGAAAACCTGGACAGGATATTTGAGCCCTTCTTTACAACCAGAGAAGTGGGTAAAGGCACTGGACTTGGCTTGAGCATCTGCTACGGCATTATATCCGAACATGGTGGCAGCATACACACGGAAAGCAAGCTACGCGAGGGAGCTACCTTCATCGTGGAATTGCCCATAGTGACCAAGGCGGAACAACTGAAGTTGGCCGAGCCAGATGCTGAAGAGGCCCAGAGAGTAGCCGGGGTAAAGATACTGGTGGTGGATGATGAGCCGACGATTCTATCTTTCGTTAGCCGGGCGCTAACCGATGAAGGTTACAAGGTTGAGACTGTCGATAACGCCACCGAAGCCCTGGAGAGGATTAAGAGCCAGAGGTACAACCTCATCCTGCTGGACATCAAGCTACCCGATATGAGCGGCATTGAACTGTACCAGCGCATTCAGAAGATTGCCCGGTCTTTGACCAGGAGAGTGGTGTTCATCACCGGCGATGTCATAGGAGCACGCACCACGGCTTTCCTTTCCAGTACCAAAGCCCCCCATATTGCCAAGCCCTTCGATGCCACGCAGCTAAAGAAGGAGATAAACCGTATGTTAAGGGAAGGTAGAAGCTAGGAACCAGAACGCAAAGCCGGGGAACCGAGTGTAGTGTATTGTAAATGGCTTTACAGCAATTCATGTCTTGCCCGTGCCAGTCACCTGTAGCAGGTGACTCTCGCCTAAATCCAAAATAAATTCAAATCACCAATATCCAAAATTCCAAACATCTTTTATGGTCATTTGGATTTAGATATTATTCCGAAAACAGATTCTCGTACTCTGCGCCGGGTAGATTGGAGCATCCGCTCCAATCACGCCTAGAGCCGATGCTCTAGGCTACCCCGATTTTCATGATTCGTTGGTGGGCATGTCCCCATGCGCGTTTGTTTGGGATTTAGGAATTAGTGGTTAGCATTTCCCCCTTTGGGGTTTTGGTGATTTGGATTTAGATATTGCAAATGTAGGGACAAACCTTCAGAGGCTGTCTCAAAACTAGGGCGGCCTTGTCCCAAGTGGGGAATTATCATCAAGAAAACCTCCCTTTTCGAAGCCAGGTGGGAAAGCTGGACCAAAATCACCGCGTTTTTGCCACGGCAGTGAGAAATGAAATCCCGTGGTTCGACTTCTCGGACAGACTCTTCAGGTCTGTCTGCTTCTCCCCTCTCCCTTGATGGGAGAGGGCTAGGGTGAGCGTGACACGAGGTTTTCCCCTCCCTGTAACTCCCTCCCGCCAGGAAATTGATGACAGGGACGGGAGTAGGTCATCTTGCACAATCCGTGGGTGCAGATTCAAAAGGCTCACCTATTGGGCGACTCTATGGTGCATAAGACCAATCCACAACCAGATTGCTTCGTCGCTGACGTTCCTCGCAAAGACAACTCCCCGTTATTGCGAGCGAAGCGAAGCAATCGCACGGAAAACGCTGAAGTTTAGGCAATTAACTACGGAATCCAGGGATTAACGCAGCCGCCGTTACCTTGACTTCTGACTACCCTGTGGCCCTTTGGACCGAGTCATGAGGCAGACTTCCACTCGCAAAACCACCTGCTTCCTGAAGGCGCCACCCTCTATCACAAGACCCCGTACTCACCAATTCATTCTGTCAAGATGGAAGCCTGCCTCAGCCGAAACGGGGTCATCCCAGGTCAGTGGCAGAGCCTCCTATCTTCTCTGGTCAAATCTTCGGTTGAGAAGTGAAGAGGCTATGGTAATCTTCTGAATCTCGATGGTTCCACCAGCGACTCCCCAGCCCCAGCCATCACGGAACAAGCGCTCCACGGGATAGTCCTTGGAGTAACCATACCCACCGTGTATTTGCATGGCGAGGCCGGTAACCTCTCTCACCATCTGGTTAGCAAAGCACTTGGCGAGGTTAGCCTCAAGCGGAACAGGCAACCCCGCAGCGGCATTGACCGTTGCCCTGTAAATGAGAAGCCGCGATGCTTCGACCCTCAGAGCCATGTCCGCCAGCATGGACTGGATTGCCTGGAACTCGCATATCTCTTTGCCCCACTGCTTCCTCTGTTGCGAGTAGGCCATTGCCTCTTCCAGGGCTCCCTGGGCTATTCCAAGACACATAGTTGCATTGCCACACCGTTCAAGGTCGAACGCAGTCATTAGCTTTCTGAAGTCACCTTCCTTGATTACCAGGTTCTCCTTGGGCACGCGGCAATCCTCAAAAATCAGGTCGCTGCTTGGAGCGCCTCGAAAGCCCATGAACTGCTCCTGCTTGCCGAAGGAAAAACCCGGCGTCGCCTTCTCAATTATCAGCCCGCCAATGCCCTTGGCGCCTTTCTGCTCACTGAGTCTCACATACACGACGTACACGTCCGCCTCGCCTCCGCCACTGACAAAGCGTTTCATGCCATTGACGACATAGTGGTTCTCATCCAGGACAGCCCTGGTACTGAGGTCGGTCAATGCCGAACCGGCTTCGGGTTCAGTCATACCAACGGCAATCCACGATTCACCCCGGCACACAGGAGGTATATACTTCTGCTTCTGGTCTTCAGTGCCGAACTGCTCGATAACCCTGACAGGCCCCACGCTGGATTCAAAAATGGGTCCGGCACACAGGCATGATACCCGTGCCACTTCTTCGATTGCCAGAATGGCTTCAAAAGCGGTCCTACCCTGTCCCCCGTAGTCGGCAGGAATAGGCAATCCCAGGAGACCCCAGTCTGCCAATTTGCTTGAATACTCAGCGGGCATGTGTTCAGCCGTGGCTTCCCATTCCGCTACCTTCGGGCGGAACTCCTTCTCGGCTATATCATGCACCAGCTTCTTCAGCATCCTTTGCTCTTCATTTAGCTGAAAGTCCATTCTTCTGGCTCCTCTTTAGCAAGTTTTTTGCCGACAACGCTTGTTCATATATGACGACACAGTTAAGTGCGCATATGTCAAATCCGAAATTCGAAGCCTTCCTTATGTTTAGTATTTGGTGCTTAGGATTTGTCGGCACTATTGATTGATTATACCACGCATTCGTCAATAATCAACTTAAGCTGTTCGCGTGGGCCAGCAGTGCGGTGCCCTGTCCCCAGGGTTGGAAACACCCACACTGTTGCCATCGCCTGGAGAATTCTGTTAAGCTGCGAAATGGGAATAACAAAGGGAAAGGAGACGATACAATGAAGCTGGTGACTTTTGAGGTTTCCACGTCGGTTGGTCCGATGCAACGCATTGGGGCGATAAGCCAGGAGAAGATAGTGGACCTTAACGTGGGCTATGCTTGTTACTTGGCAGATAAGCAGGGGAGCTGCCGAGCCTATGAGATGGCTTCGGCAGTGTTGCCCACCGACATGATTGCCTTCTTCCGCAGCGGTCAGGAAGGCAGGGAGGCAGCCGAAACAACCATCGAGTACGTCGCCCGGCAGGGCAAGAGCCTGATCATGGGGCCGAGGGGCGAAAAGGCAGTCTATGAGATGGCGGAGGTCAAGCTTAAGGCTCCGGTACCCCGGCCCAACTCTCTTCGGGACTACCTTGCCTTCGAGGGTCATGCCAGCCTCTCCGGGCTGAAAGAACTGGACAAGGCGTGGTATGAACTGCCGGTATGCTACAAAGGCAACTGTGATACCGTCATCGGCCCCGAGAAGACTATTCTCTGGCCTAGCTTCACCGACCTGCTCGACTACGAGTTGGAGTACGGCATCTACATTGGCAGGGAAGGCAAGAACATTCCACGGGAGAGGGCAAAGGACTACATCGCCGGCTACACCATCTTCAATGATATCAGCGCCCGTGACATCCAGTTGCAGGAGATGATGGCTGGCCTCGGCCCTGTCAAGGGCAAGGATTTTTGCAGCGTTATGGGCCCGTGCCTGGTGACTCCGGATGAGGTGGACCCAGGCAAAATGCGCATGATAGCCCGGATCAACGGTGAGGTGTGGTCAGACAATAACAGCGGTACCAGTTACTGGACGTGGCCTCAAATCATTGAGTTCGCTTCCATGGACGAGACTCTGTACCCCGGCGACTTTCTTGGTTCGGGAACCGTGGAGAAGGGGTGTGGTGGAGAGTTGAACAGGTGGCTCCAACCGGGGGATGTCATCGAGCTGGAAGTAGAAGGTATCGGCGTCCTCAAAAACCGTGTGGGGGAGAAGCCGCCCAAGCGAACCTTTACTCGCTAGGCTGTTCCTCCAACTGAAGTCGATTATGCCATCACAAATGAGAGCTATGAAGGAGGAAGCGCTATGACAGACAGCTACGAAGTTCCATCATGGGAGACAGGAATGCAGCAGCTATCTCCCAACGTGTATGCCTACGTCCAGGCCAAGGGTTCCTGGTTTCGGAACAATGCTGGACTCATCGTGGGCAGCGAATATGCCTTAGTGGTTGATTCGCTGGCCACCGTTGGTCTTACTCAGACATTCATCAGTGAGATTAGAAAGGTCACCAGCAAGCCGATTCGCTACCTGATCAATACCCACCATCACGGAGACCACATCTGGGGAAACCACCTGTTCAACGGCGCTGACATTATCTGCCACCGCTGCTGCCGCGAGGAGGTGCTGGCGGCTGAAACCATGGACCCCGATTTGCTGGGCGCCGTCCTTCCTGAATTCGACTTCCATGGCATCGTTGCCACCCCCGCCAATATCACCTTCGAGAAGCAGCTCACCATCTACATGGATGACCAGGAGGTCCAGCTTATATACTACGGGCCGGGCCATACAGTGGGCGATACCATCGTCTACCTGCCCGAGGAGAGCATTGTCTTCGCCGCAGACCTGATCTTTCTATATTCCACCCCTCTGGCAATGGAGGGGCTGTTTGCCGGCTGGATTAAGAACATGGATGCCATGGCGGACCTGAACGCAAAGACCTATGTCCCCGGTCATGGCCCTGTCTGTGGCAAAGAAGGCCTGATGGAGTGCCGTGAGTATCTTGTGCTTGTCCAAGATGAGGCGCGTAAGCGCTTCGATAAAGGGATGAGCGTTGATGAGGCTGCGAAAGACATTGCTCTGGGACGCTTCAGGAAATGGGTGGAGTGGGAGCGTATTGTCGCCAACCTGGAGCGGCTGCAACGAGAATTCCGGGGAGAAGACCCTGCTACCTCTAAGCTGGATGTCATCGAACTCTGGGGGCGCATGACTGCTCTGGCAGCTTCGGGATAGTTACCATGCCTTGTGTGGGGAAGGCCCCGTCGGCACATACAGCCATACAGCGGAAGAAAACAGCTGGTGCCCAAGGCCACTGCGGAGGAACCTTTTCCCGTACTGCTTCCTTGACAACGATTGCGATTCAGGGTACGCTAGGTGCGGCCTAGGGCGATCGCAATGCCAGACGCTGCTGCCAAGAAAAGCTCCTATCTAGTCCACGCCGATGCGTCCAAGTGCGCTGGCTGCATGACCTGTGTGCTGCGTTGTTCGTTCAAGCTCGACGGCATGTTTAACCTGTCAGCCGCCCGAATCCGAATCAGGAGGTTGGTTGGTCAGGCCAGCGAATTTGACATAACATTCACTGATGAATGTGACAACTGCGGTATCTGTGTCAGATACTGCCCCTATGGAGCGCTAACCCGGAAGAAAGTAGGGAAGGGAGAATAGAATGGAGATTCCAGGTTATGCCGGAAACATCCTCTATATTGACCTAACCAGTGGGAGCATAAGAAAAGAGCCCCTGGACCCTGAAATGGCCAGAACCTACATGGGCGGTGCTGGTATTATCAACAAGCTTGCCTACGACCTTATACCTCCAGATGTAGCCCCACTTTCCCCTCAAAACGCCATAATCATAGGCACCGGCCCCTTCAACGGCACCATGATACCGGGTTGCTCCCAGGTGATGATTATATACAAGTCGCCTCTTAACGGTTCCTTTCCTCACAGCAACGGTGGCGGCTGCTTCAGTCACCTTCTCAAGTCTTCAGGCTATGACTGCATTGTTATCACCGGTCGTTCAGACAAGCCCGTATACCTCAAGATTCATGATGACGATGTTGAGCTGTGCAACGCCAGTGACCTCTGGGGCATGGATGTCTTTGATACAACAGATGAGCTGAGGCGAAGGCATGAATCATGCAGCGTAATCCCAATTGGTCAGGCGGGAGAGAACCTGGTTAGTATCTCGGTTACTCAAATCGACAAAGGGGGCACGGTGGGCTCAGGTGGGCTCTGCGCGGTAATGGGTTCAAAGAACCTCAAGGCCGTGGTCGCGGTCCAGGGTACTAAGGGAATCGCGGTAGCCGAGCCGAAGCGGCTGCAGAGGCTTGTCAACGAGATAGTGGCTCGAGTATCAGATTATCACCTGCGTGATGAGATGATGAAGGGCGGCGCCATGGCCATGACCGCCGGCTGGGTGCCGCAAGGAATTTCAGCCAAGAACTCATCCGTGCTCATACCTTTCCCGCCAAACACAAAAGAAGTACAGGCAGAGATGTATGAACTTCACAAGCGAACCCGCAAGAAAATCGCCTGCGCCACCTGTCCCATGTCCGATAAGGACCGCCTGGATCTAGCCGAGCGCGACATGGTGACATATGATACCGCGGTATTTGCTGTAGGGGCGATAATGACGGCTTCGCCGGCATTTGGGCACCGTGCTGAGGGCTCTCCCTCGGATAGATATGCGGATGCCCTACACTTCTTTGACATGGTGAATCGATATGGTATTGAGAGAGTCTACAGCTTCCAAGGACTCGTTGACTTTGTGGTCACCCTGTATGAAGATGGAATCATCACCAAGGAAGATACCGGCGGCGTGGAG
The DNA here is from genome assembly GCA_016783225.1 of Dehalococcoidia bacterium. The sequence continues at coordinate 8,966 of JADHWZ010000056.1, forward strand.
TTGAACCGGGAATTTGACACTCTTCTCAAGTTGACGAGGATGACAGCCTTCAGGGAGGGCTTTGGTGACATTCTAGCCGATGGTGTTATTGGTGCTGCTCGCAGGATTGGAAAGGGAGTAGACAAATACGTCCAGAACGTAATCAAGGGACAATTCGTCGTATTCGACCCAAGGGAATGGGGGCTGGGGCCAATGCAGTTTGCGCCGATGGTATATCCTGGCCGTTGCTTCGGAGTAGCTGCGGGCATGGGGGCTGCCACGTACAGCCCCGGTTGGCCTATTAGGGCGCTTAAGAGTCAGGCTGATAGGTGTGGAGTCCCTGAGGAGGCAATGGGACGCATCTTCACCGAGGACTCATTCAATGTGGGGCGTCTAGTCAAACATGGTGAGGATTTCTTCAACCTGTTCAATATGTTTGGCCAATGCCATCGGCTTTACATCTCCAGATTCTACAGTATGAAAATACTGGCTGAGTTGTACTCGGCCGTTACCGGCATCGAAGCCACACCGGCCGACCTCATACTGGCCAGCGAGCGTGTTTGGAATTTGTGGAAGCTGATTAACTACAGGGCCGGTTTCGACCGCAAAGATGACGAACCGCCTGAGATATGGTTCAAACCTCTCAAGGGAGTGGACAGGGAGTACCACTTGAAGGACTATTTTGGAACCACTGCCCTGAACAGGGAAGATGTAGACATACTCTTGGACGATTACTATGATGAAAGGGGCTGGGACAAAAAGACCAGCTTGCCTACTGCAGAGAAGCTTGAAGAGCTGGGATTGAACAGCCTGGCCTCGGGTGTACAGCGGTAGCCACCTATACAGAAGTCCCCAAGACAAGCTGCCGAGAAGCCATCCGGCTGCCCGCCGAGGCGGTGTTGCTATGCCTAAAGTGGAGACTGAACGCAAAGGGCGTTCTTTCATCGTCACTATCAACCGGCCGGAAGTCCGCAACGCTGTGGACGGTGAGACTGCTGGGCTGCTCTTTGAGGCTGTCGAATCCTTTCGCCGAGATGAAAGCGTCGATGTTCTCATCCTCACCGGTGCTGGTGAGCTCGCCTTCTCCGCTGGGGCTGACCTAAAGAACATTGAGAGCCTGGTGGCTCGCCCCGGTGCTGATGCGTCTGGTCCGATGGGTTTCACCCGTATTACGGATATCCTCAAGCCGACCATAGCTGCCATTCATGGTTATTGCCTGGCAGGCGGTGTGGAACTGGCTTGCTGGTGCGATTTCCGTATTGCTGCCCAGAACGCTAGCTTCGGCATCCTTGACCGCCGCTGGGGTGTTCCGCTCGTAGATGGAGGCACTCAACGGCTGCCCAAGATCGTCGGCCTGGGCAATGCCCTCTATCTGATTGAGACAGGCGTACTGATCGACGCTGACCATGCACTCCGCATTGGGCTTGTCCAGGAGGTTGTCCCTGAAGGGCAGGCGCTGGCGCGCGCCCTCGAACTCGCTGAGACTATCTCCGCCTATCCGCAGACCAGCTTGCGTAACGACCGCCAGAACGCATACGAAGGCGTGGCGCTGCCCCTGCCCGAAGGCCTGAAGCTTGAGCAGGAGCTTCTTCACGACAGCATATCTGACCCCGAGATGGCCGAATGGCTTCGCCGGTACGCTGCCGGCGACCGACCGCCGCCACCCCGTCCCCCAGCGCCCCCAAGTCGCACATAACCTCCAACGGGTTCTTCGCCAGCACTATGACCAAACGGGCGAATGTGACAGCGAGGCGGTAGGCTTTGCAGAATAAAAGCAGGAACTTTCTCAAAAACGTTCCCACTTACCTAGATCATGGTGCTATATTGAACACTATGCTATTGGTGGATGCCCCCTTCAGGCTGCTGTGACTCCGGCTGCACAATACGGCCTCTTGTGACTCGCGCTGCACATTCTGGATCTGTGTCGACAAGAACGATACCCCTTATTCTCTATGTCACAAAAGAGGCTTTTGTTATCCCCAATTGAGTTTGAGAGTATTCACATGGTGGGGAAGAATCGTCTGTCGTTGATAGCCAAAAGAGGAGGCTCATGTGACGCAAGCCTATTGTATGAAATGTAGAGCCAAGAAGGAAATGAAGGATGCCAAGGCCGTAACCATGAGGCATGGCAAGCGAGCGACTCAGGGCGTGTGCCCCACGTGTGGCACTAAGATGTTCAGGATAGGGAAGAGCTGAGCGTATAGGCAACGGAATCTCTGAAGGCTGGGTATTTCCCATACAGATACCCAGCCTTTTTCTTTTCAGATT
>JADHWZ010000057.1 GCA_016783225.1 Dehalococcoidia bacterium
GAAGCCCTCGTATCCTTGTTGAAATCGCCGGAGCTGGCAAGACTTAGGGATGAATCTGAAAAACGTCTTGCCGACGGTAGGGAAGTCAAGCTGACAATACACTTGTCTGAAGGACAACCCAGGTACGAGTTAAAGGCAGACTAGACGAAAGCCGGAAGGAGAACGGCAGTGCCACTTCATGATTTCAAGTGCGCCCAGTGTGGAATGGTATCGGAGATATTGGTTCGGAGCTCTCACCAAGACAATCTAAAATGCCCCGCCTGTGGGGGTCAGGACCTGGAGAAGCTCATCTCTGCTTCTTACCTGGTGAGAACTGAGGCCAGAGCAGCCGGCACTACATGTTGCGGCAGGGCAGAGCGCTGCGAAGCACCGCCGTGCTCGACCGGGGGCGACTGTCGTAGAGATTGAAGTTGATCGAAACATAGCTAAACTGAACCAAGGAGGACACAAATGAGGTATGCAGTTCCAGTGACGGATGGCAAGATAGCTGTCCACTTCGGTCATTGTGACCAGTTCGTCTTGTTCGATGTTGACGAGGGGAAGAAAGAGATTGTAAGAAAGGAAGTCCTCGCTTCTCCGGGACACCAGCCCGGGTTGCTTCCGGTGTGGCTGGCAGATGAGGGGGTCTCTGTCATCATAGCCGGTGGCATGGGGTCCCGAGCACAGACTCTGTTCAGAGAGAATCAAATCCAGGTTGTCGTTGGTACTTTACAAGACGACCCCGAGAAGGCAATTCTGGACTGCATAGCCGGCAAATTGGCTACGGGCGATAATATATGTGACCACTAGGGCAAGAGAGATCGGAGGAATGGTCTATGCCAACTGAAGAGCAGATAAGACAGAGTCTGAAAGAAGTATTGGTTCCAGGTGCTATGCGCAGCCTGGTGAGCCTGAATCTAGTCCGTGAAATCACCGTATCTGACCAAAAGGTGGACATTACTCTTGCCTCAACCGCTTTGAATCCAGGTACCCAGGACTGGCTAAAGTCAAAGATCAGCGAGGGCACTGGGTCGCTGCCCGGCATTAAGCAGGTAAACGTCGCGTTCACGGAGGCCAAGCCGAAGGAAATAAACGAGGTGGGCACGGTGGTTGCCGTGATGAGCGGCAAGGGTGGCGTAGGCAAATCTCTCGTGGCGGCGCTTCTCGCCATTGCACTTGCCCGCCAGGGGAAGGAGGTGGGCATCCTCGACGCTGACATCACCGGCCCCAGCATTCCCAAGATGTTCGGCTTGAGCGGTGCGCGCCCCAGTGGCAGTGATACTGGTATGATGCCGGTTTTGACCAAAATGGGCATCGCTGTTATGTCCATCAACCTTGTTCTGGAGCATGAGGACGACGCGGTTATCTGGCGTGGCCCTCTGATTGGCAAGGCCATCCAGCAATTCTGGGAAGATATGCTCTGGGGCAAGCTTGACTGCCTTATAGTCGACCTGCCACCAGGGACGGCCGACGCTCCGTTGACCGTAATGCAGTCTCTGCCGGTGGCAGGGGTGGTCATAGTGTTCAGCCCCCAAGAGCTGGCGGCAATGGTGGTAAGGAAAGCGGTGAACATGACTCGACAGATGAGTGTCCCCATTATAGGGGTGGTGGAAAACATGAGCTACTTCACTCTGCCTGATACAGGGAAAAGGCTGGAGCTCTTTGGTAAGAGCAGAGGCGATGAGATGGCAAAGGCAGCCGCGACATCGCTTCTAGCGCAGATACCTATCGACCCAAAGCTGGCTGAGCTTTGCGACAAAGGCGAGATTGAACGATATAGCTCCGACGTCTTCGATATACTGAGTCGGAATTTCACCCAGGCATTGCCTCTTGGAAGAAAAAACAAAACGGATAACAAAAGCCAGTAGAGAGACCAAGGATGGCCACGGAATTTGATGAACTCCAGAACGAGGTAATAGCTCAGATGAAACAGGTGTACACCGAAACGGCTATCGACCATGCTATGAACCCTCGAAATGCAGGCAGCATCGCCGGTGCTGACGGTTTTGGTTCCGTTACCGGTCCCTGTGGGGATACCATGGAGATATGGCTTAAGGTGAAGGACGGCAAGGTGGCAGATGCTGCTTTTTGGACGGACGGTTGCGGCACCACTATCGCCTGTGGCAGCATGGTAACAGAAATGGTTAAGTCCAGGAATGTCGTCCACGCTTTGGCTATCAATCAAAGCGAGATCTTAGGGAGTCTAGGGGGGCTGCCTGAGGACAGCCTTCACTGTGCCCTCCTGGCTGCAGACACCCTTCAAGCAGCAATTCGAGACTACCTAGCGTTAAAAAGAGAGCCGTGGAAAAAAGCTTACAGGAGATGACGAAGTCAAGAAGTTCTTCGTTCGATTCCATGGCTTCGGAATATGATTCCTGCTTCCAACATAAAGGGAAACTTGTCTTTGCTATAGAGACTCAAGCCTTTGAGGAAGCCTTGCCTCTGCTGCCAAAACCCTGGCTCGAAATCGGAGTCGGTAGCGGTCGTTTTGCCCAAGCCCTACGCATAGAGAACGGGCTAGATCCGTCAATTGAGCTTCTCAAGATGGCGAGAAATCGAGGCGTAAATACCTTTCTTGGCAGAGGAGAGGCAATTCCCTTTAAGAGCAATATCTTTGGGGCAGTGTTTCTCATTGCCACGCTGTGCTTTGTCAGACTCATCCCTGAAGGTCATAATGGAGGCTAATCGTCTCCTTAGGAAGGGCGGAAGGATAGTGTTTGGCTTGCTGCTACGAGAAAGCCCTTGGGGGCAATCCTATGAGATGAAGAAGGAGGCCGGACACCCTTTCTACAAGCATGCCACCTTTTACAGCTACGCAGAACTTGAGACATACCTAACGCGGACTGGCTTTTCAACTGAAAAGGTTGTCTCAACTCTGTTTCAGGAGCCTGACAAGGTGGAGCATATGGAGTTGCCACAGCACGATTTTTCTCCTGACGCCGGGTTTACAGTGATTGTGGCCCGGAAAGGGCAAGCCAAATAATCATTTCTCAAAGGGATGAATAGAGGATGCCTCCCATAGTCTCGATTGTAGGCAAATCTAAGTCGGGAAAGACCCGCCTCATAGAAGGGCTGATTTCAGAGCTAAAGTCCAGAGGTTACCGTGTAGCTACAGTCAAGCACGCACCGCGCGGATTCAGCTTCGACAAACCGAGCAAGGACAGCTGGCGTCACATCGAGGCCGGAAGTGAAGCCACGGCTGTCAGTTCGCCCGGTAATTTGGTGCTCATCAAGCCTGTGAAACAAGATGCCAGTCTTGATGAGATAGCCCGCCTCTTGGGTGATGAACATGACATCATCCTCGCTGAAGGATTCAAGCAGAGCAGTGTGCCTAAGATAGAGGTTCATCGTAGAGAAGTTGGATTACCGCTCAGCTCTGTCAGGAAAGTCGTAGCTATAGCTACTGACGAACCACTTGAAACCAAGATCAGGCAACTCTCTCTGGAGGACGTCAAAGGCCTGGCTGACCTCTTGGAGAATGGCTTCATAAAGCCTCAAAGGGAGCGTATCTCTATTTATGTAAACAACGAGCCTATACCCCTAAGCGCGTTCCCCAGGGACATCATTACTAATACGCTCGTCGCTATGGTCTCCAGCTTAAAAGGAGTTGGAAAGGTAAAGAATCTTCAGATCTGCCTGAGGAAACAACCAAAGCCCTGAGTCTATCGGCAAAGGAGTATGCTTCACTGCATGAAGCGTTCGCGTTGTTAGTGCTATGCTGCAAGTGAGAAAAGACTTCTGTCTCGGCTGCGGGCTTTGCACCCAGTATTGCCCACAGGGGGCGATCTATCTCTTCTGGGGACAGGCGCAAATAGACCAGACCAGGTGCAATTCCTGTGGTTTGTGTCTGGAAATCTGTCCCCAAGGAGCCATTATCGAGAAGACTGCCATCTCACCCAAGGCTCTGACTAAGGAAATACGAGGCATGCGCAAGCAAACAGAGGATATTTTAGCAAGAATCGAGAGACTAAGCTCAGCCAGTCGGAAGAATTAGCAAAGACGCGGCTTGATATCAGTCACGTACGTACACACAAAGAGATGTCTGTTTTTCCAAGAGTATCTCTGTATGACCCGGAAGTTGCCTCAACAAAGGGCAGCTATGTCTTGATCGTTGGACTTAATGCCGAGAAAAGAATCCATGTAGGTAGCCTCGGGGTGATTCCATTTCCCCCGGGGTGCTATGGTTACCTGGGCTCAGCTTTAGGCGGGTTCAAATCAAGGCTGAATCGCCATCTAACTAAAGACAAGAAACAAAGGTGGCATATCGACTACCTCCTGAGTGAAGCTCATGTCCTGCAAGTGATCCTTTGTGAAGTTGAGCAAAGGCTTGAGTGTCTTCTGTCTCAAGTTCTGGCAAACAAGTTTTCTTTTGTGCCTGGCTTCGGCTCAAGTGACTGTCGGTGCAAAAGCCATTTGTATTTTGCCAACAATAGGGCCTGTCTAGAACGAGGTATCAGAAGGGCAATCGCCGATCTAGCTTTGCCCCGACAGGTTTGCAAAGAAACACCAGGACCCTAGGATAGAAATGAAGTTGGCTACTTTCACCGTCGACGGTATTGAGGTCAAAGCTCAGCAGGGAGCGAATCTCCTGTGGGCAGCTTTGGACAATGGATTCTACATTCCCAATCTGTGTGCTATGAGGGAAGCTGACCCTCCTTTCGCCTCATGTCGTCTCTGTTTCGTCGAGATTGAGCGCACAAGTGCCCCCGTTACTGCTTGCACCAAGACGGTCAGTGACGGCATGGCAGTCCATCTCAACACTCCCAAAGCTCAGAGGCTCAGGAATACGGCTTTCGAGCTTCTCCTGAGTCACCACCACCTCGATTGTCGCAATTGTGCCAAAAACCGAAACTGCGAGCTACAGGACATTAGCTCTCGCCTCGGTCTGAAACTGAAGCTTAGGAGACTCCGACACATACCCCTGGAATTGCCCGTAGACTCAAGTCACCCCTTGTTCATCTACGACCCCAACAAATGTGTTCTATGCGGCAGATGCGTTCGGGTATGTCACGACCACGGCACCGGCGTCCTCGATTTCGCTTTCAGAGGCATTGATACCGTCGTCACCACGTTGGCCGGCACCCCATTGGCTGATGCAGGGTGTGATTCCTGTTTAGCTTGTGTAGCTGTTTGTCCGGTAGGTGCCCTGGTAGCTAAGCCAGGGGTATCCCTCGACGAAGCTAAAGCTGCCGTGGCCCACCTGATATAATACCGACATACGGAGTTTCGTGATTCTACCTGTTCAGACAAAGGGATGCCAGAATGGTTCCGAACAATAAACCGCTAAGCGAGACCGAGGCGCAACAGATTGCCGAGAGATTCTTGCTGGCCAAGTACATCCAGTCTCAAGTTGAATTCACAGGCAACCAGCTAACTACTAGAGACAATGTTCAGATATATCAGCTGCGGGGGAGAATCACGATGCGGTCTCGAGGCACGCTTGACCGTTTTGTTATTCCTCGGACTGCAAACAGGTATGACTTCAAGATAGAAGTCGATGCGCGGCAGGGGCAAATCCTCAGCTATGAGTTTCTCTAGATAGCTGCCAAGCTAAGGTCAAACCCCGTCAGTTCGAACAGAGCACCAATTTGTCAGGGCAGCCTTCGTTGTGCAACCAGTTGCTGACGACACACAATAAAGTGTCCAGATTCAGGGGTTCGCTCCAGTTCGCTCGGAATCGATCGTCTTCCTTAGGTCAAAGATCAAATAGTCTTCGGTCTGCGCAACCATAGGGAACGTTTGAGTAAGGAACTCCCTCAAATCTTTCTGTTTCTTATACCCTTCCATATATATCACTATGAAATACTCTGGAGAGCGGCTTGCATAGTCAGCATGAAATCGCTCTTCTGCACCGGGGTTTGGCTTCCCCGTGAAGAGGCGCTCCGCTCGGAGATCACCAGCAATAGGCCACGAAGCACCATCAATCCAGCCATAATATTTGAGTCGGTTCCCATAGTCGAAAGCAAGAAAGACCGTGTTGGAACTATGCCCGAGCTCCTCGCCAATATCCTGTGCTATCCTTACCTGATTTTCATAGTATTTGGCGACACTGTCTGTGACAATAACCCGATTCAACGACCTACTCGTGCCTAAAGCTAGCAAGAATATAAGCACACCTAAGGCCATGGCTTGGAACAGTTGTGAGAGCCAGCGCGGTCTGGCTTCTCGCACATGAGCCAGAATTAAGGCTCCAACAGGGCCTAAACAAAGCGCCACAAGAGGGACGAGCTGCAGATGGAAGTAGTCGTGAGTAGAAAAGGGCCAGACGAATAATAGACCAAGCATTGCATATCCACACCATAACCCTACGACCAGGGCTCTTGGCGCCCGACTGCGGAACAGGAAGATCCCAAGTAGCGCAGCGACAAGACTAGCAATCCCGATAGTCTTCGAGATTTGCCTCCACCAGCCTGTGTAGAAGACCGAGTCAAGCAGCAGATGTGGTTGGAAGTAAACATTTTTGAACACATCAACTGCCTGCGCATTTTGGTAGAAGTAGTCGTAGGTATAGAGTAGGGCTGTGGGAAAAAGGGCTAGAATCGCAAACAGCCAAGAATGTCGGTCAGATATCGATTCTCGAATACCTTGTCTTGCAATTGTCAGCAATACAAAGGCACCAAATATCATGAATAGACCAAGAGGTCTGATCAATATGGCTAGAGCCGCAATCAATCCAGCGACGAGCGCACGTCGTGTCGTTGGCTGGTCATTGTAGAGTACGGTTACATAAATACTGCATAGCATTGCCGCCACCATCAAGGAGTCTGCCTGAAACCTTCGGCTGATTTCCACGCCAAAAGGCACAAGTAGATAGAACGCCGTAGACAAGACCGCAGCGTCCTTACTAGTGACCCTCTTTGCCAGGAGGTATAGCAGAACGCCACCCGCAAGCCATGATAGCGATGAAAAGACGCGTAGCAGCCATGGGTATTCGCCGCCAGCCAGGTGGTAGACAAGGTAGGCTATACCCTCTATGGTCATCAATGGTACCTTGACCCCTGCTCCCTGACTTGCAGCAATCTCTCTCTCCCACTCGGTGGCTGAGTCCAGAGTCGAGTAATAGAAGCTTCTTGCCCAGATAGCGCTCCAATATTCTCGGCGTGCCAAAGGCTCAGAATCAAGCCGATAGATTCGGATACCCGCGCCTATAGCAAATAGGACGATAAGAATGACCAAAAGCAAGACAAAATGACGAGAAAAGAAACCAGTATCCGGTTCGGCATAATCTTTCCGGGTATTTGACTGCATGATGAAATCTTTGACTCTGATAAGATTTCGATAAGCTTTTTGGATAACTTGTAACACTCTGTTAAACCTAGCGCCTTCCTTCGTTTTTCTTCCGCTTTCTAGCTCCTTGACACTAAAAAGACTCCAACGCAGATTACCACAATTCCCACCCACCGTACGGCGGTTACGTCTTCCTTAAAGATGAGCAAAGAAAACAAGGCGACCAGCACGAAAGAGAGACCCATAAAAGGATACACAAAGCTCAACTGTGCCTTTGAGACGGCAAGAATCCATGCCAGTCCTGCTACAAGCGTCACAAGAACAGCAGTGATAACATAGGCATTGGTATAGGCTCTTGCGAAGAAAGGGATAAGCTCGTTGAAATTCTGAGGGGACTGACCTAGAGAAAGCATCCCTTTCTTCAGTAATAAATGAGCCGCTGTCATTCCAGCTAACGAGACAAAAACTAACAGATAAACCATTTTACTTCTCCTTCATGCTCGTGCTTCGGCATTGTCCCATCTTCAGACCTTGCCATGTTTGGCAGTCGCTCCTTTCACTGTTTCAATAACATACTGCACTTCTTCATCTGTCAACCTGGGATAAAGAGGAAGGGTTATGGTGCTATCGCCTATTCTTTCAGCCACGGGGAACATCCCTCTCTTGTAGCCATAGGTCTGTCGATAATAGCTTAAGAGGTGAATCGCCCTATAGTTGACGGCGACCCCTACTCCTTTTTCTTGAAGCTGCCACAAAATGGAATCCCGCTTCTCAGGCGAAACCAGAATGGTAAACATATGCCTGCCACTTTTCGAGTCGGGCAATACTTCCAAGCAAGAAACCTGCGGATTATCCTTAAAGGCGTCTTCATACATGCGGCAAATCTCCTCACGCCTTTGCCAATACTCTTCAATATGTTCCAGTTGATTTAGCAACAGAGCAGCCTGGATATTGTCCATATTGTACTTCCAGCCCAGCATCTCCATATCCCAATGCTCATACCTCTTGAAATATCTTTCCGCAGCTCCTTTGCTCATTCCGTGAAGCCTTAGCTTTTTGAGCTTTTCAGCGATTTCATCATCGTTAGTGCTTACTGCTCCTCCTTCGCCGGAGGTAATGCTCTTGGTAGCATAGAAACTGAAGCAAGCTGCATCAGCTAAGTCGCCTGGTCTTATTCCCTCTCTGCTTGCTTCAATAGCATGAGCAGCATCCTCAATAACTACCAAGTGATGCTTATCTGCAATCTGCTTGATTCTCTTTACATCACACATCTGCCCGTATAGGTGAACTGGCAGAATGGCCTTCGTTCGCGAAGTAATCGCACTCTCGATTAAATCCACGTTAATATTGGCTGTATCAGGTTCAACATCCACAAAAACAGGGGTTGCCCCGGCATGAATTACCGCATTCGCTGTGGCTATGAAGGTCATTGGCGTGGTAATGACCTCATCACCTGAGCCAACCCCATAAGCTAGAAGGGAAAGGTGCAGAGCCGCGGTGCAACTGGTGACCCCCACAGTGTACTTACACCCCAAATATTGTGAGAACCTTCTCTCAAACTCTTCAACTGTTTCACCGGTCGTTAGGAAAAGTGAATTCAACACCTTGACTGCATTGTCAATATCGGCTCGACTGATAGTGTGCTTATAGAACTCCACTTTCACCGGATGCTTCTCCCCTTCATTTCTGACAAACATAGACGATTCCTGCAAAGATGGGGCTCCGAAGCTTAATGGCTTTGACATTGAACTCAAGATGAGATAGATATTCTTGCCACTCACAAGGCTTTCGGAAACGGCTTTTCGAAAAAGGATACAAAATTCGGTCAGATAGCCAACTGGTCCAGTATCTATACAATGGCCTGGCAGTAGGATCAACTTCTGAGACCAGCAATACCCCTTCCTTTTCTAAACTACGAAATACCCTGCGAAGGATTATCTCCTGGTCTCGTCGCGAAACATGGTGAAGGAAATCTGTCATTACCACTCCTGTACAGCCAGGCAAAGCCCAACGTCTCGCGTCCTGCAGCAAGAAGCTAATGTTTTTCCTTTTACCAACAGTTTTCAGCGCAGCATCAACCCTTTTGTGGTCTGAGTCGACACCGATAACATGACTATCAGGGAAACGCAAGGACAGGTAGTTCGCCACCACCCCACGACCGCAGCCAACATCGATTAGTAGTCCATTATGAGGCAAGACCTGCGCATAGTAGTCCAAGTTTACCAGCTTAGCCCTTGCCCAGACATAAAACCTGACATAAATACCTAAACCCGCATACAACTTGCTCAGTTCATCACTCAGGCTATTCCCCATTTGTCTTCTCAGCTAAGATAAGCAGAGAGGCTCCAAAAGGTAGACTCAGATGCCTGATCAACAGCTTCTCCAACCGGAGTGATCCCAGGAACACCTCATTGACTACGGGGACAGTCCTGAGTTCGAGAGATGGCCTGGCATTCTCGCTACTCTTTGCCCTGTCAAATATATTGCCAATCAACCTGATACCAGCTAGCACAGGAAACAAGAAAAACATGAAGAAAGATATCCTTTTAATAATAAAACCATTCCGCTCCAGTTTTGTTGTCAGTTCTTTTTTGTTGTATCGGCGTTCGTGGTGGGATTGAACATCAGAATAACTCCACAGAAACTTATATGCAGGAACTGTTAATATGAGCTTTCCTCCGGGCTTTAAGGCCTGACTGATTTCCACCAACGCTTTTTCATCGTCATCAATGTGTTCTAGGACATCAAATATGCCTATGATATCAAAGCTATTAACAAAAGGAAGGCCCAGAATATCTATGTGATACAAAGTCACAGAATCCACCCGTTGCTGGCAGAATCTCAAGCCTTCGAGGAAAATATCTCCTCCCTCGGTATTAACCCCGTTCTGCTTTAGGTGAGCTAAAACGCTTCCATTACCACAGCCAATCTCAAGCATTCTGCACCTGGCTAAGTTAGGGATATTCCTTCTCAGTACATGCAGAATTATCTCCTTTCTGCCGATGTGCCAGAAATGCTTTTGTTCCATCTGGAACAGAAATTCAAAACCCAAGGCATCGAAGCTGTCTGTTGTGGCGTTCCGGTCAACAAACGAGGGGATGCCGTCAACTATGGGGTAGGAATGGGCACAATCCTGGCAAAAATACGCATCACCCATTCTGGTGAGGTTGCTTTTGCACTTAGGACAATACAAAATCTGGCGATAAGGGTTAGCGACCTTAATAATACTCGACCTTTCCATCCCTGGCCTTCATAGGTACATGCCTCATCCATAGCTGCTTTTGCCACCAGTCGGGATTCTGCTGATACCAGCCTATTGCCCTGTTTATGCCTTTATCGAAATCTGTTTCTGCCTTCCAACCTAAAATCTGGAAGGCTTTGTCCGTAGAGGAAACATGCCTTTTCACTTGCCCAAGACGGTCACCCATATGGGTAATCAATGACTTCGGCTTGCCCAATCTATCCACCACCGTCTCGGCAATTGTTTCTATAGCAATATCCTTCCCGGTGCCGATATTAATAATCTCCCCTTTCGCTTTATCCAGGCTTACATGCATAGCTCTATCTAATGCCTGACACAAATCCCCCACATAAAGCCAGTCTCTGGTATTCTCTCCAGGGCCATGGACAGTTAGCGGTTCATCGAGCAAGGCGCTGGTAATAAAACGAGGAACGACCTTCTCCAGGTGTTGATTTGGACCATAAGTATTAAAAGGTCGGATGATGATTGCCGGTATATCATAGGTTACCCAGTAGGAATAAACCAGCCTATCAGCTCCGGCTTTAGCCGCCGCATAGGGACTTGCCGGATTTAAGGGATGTTCTTCGGTCATCGGTGCTTCCAGGGCTGTGCCATAGACCTCGGAGGTAGAGATATGGATAAACCTTTCCACAGAGTCCTGATGCTTTACCACCGCATTAGC
>JADHWZ010000058.1 GCA_016783225.1 Dehalococcoidia bacterium
AACCCAATACTCGATTTGAAGCGGCTGCTTTCGATAAACTATTGCCAACCTCTTGAATTCAGTCCTATTCACAATATTTGCGCCATTTCGAGTCAGTCTCTATCACATTCAAGCCGGAATTACCGCATGAGTCCTTGCTATGCTGAGTTTACTAACGGCTTAACTTGCCAAAGAAGATTTAGGCTAGCTACCCCTCCTGGTGCCAAACTGAAGGGTAGCAGAAGGAGCAGGCAACTTGCTTGATACAACCTTTCTATGCCACCTTCGGAGTTGGAAATGCTTTCTACAGAAAAACGCCACAATTCCACTTTTGGTGTCGCAGTCAGTTCCAGTTCTATGCCCAAATGTCGATTGCCGAGGACTATATTCTCAATGTCCGCCAGTTCTCCCCAAGAATCAAGGTGAGAGTCATCTAAAGTGAGCCCGGGTACTTGATAATAGGCCTGTTCATTGTGTCCGCCGCCAAGTAGGTTTACGTTCCACTCACTGCCAAAAGTCGCTTGAACAGATGAACCACTCATGTTTCTCAGTTGGTAGCTTATCTCTATCTTCTCTTCTTCGGCATCCAACGTGACCTTCTTTTGCACCTCAAAGGGTAAGTTCTTCCTGCGAATCTCTAGAATCCCGCTTCGTCTTAGCCAGACTCTTGCTCTGTTGCCTTTCGTCTCCACCGCAACATCATAAGGTTGGCCAGCGAAGTCACCCAGATCTCTGTAGGAATTGCTGCTGAATTCCTTCAGTTTTGTGCTGGAGCTAATGAAGTGGTCAATGAGGCTGGACCGAAGATACCGGTCATAGACCAAAGGGCAAGAGGAATTCTTGTCTTTCAGTCTTATTGAGTCATGTATACCGGGAATGGCACCTTCCCCTCCCGTCTGCTTCTCACGGGCTGCCTCGGTCAACACTCGATGGTAAGTCTCTGGTCTTCTGGCCACCGTGCTGAACAAGTTATAGTTGTGACGGCGAACGTCCCACTCAAAAATCGAGCCACCTTCTTCGGGGCTTAGATAAACGGAGGAAGCACTCCCATCAATCAACAGTTCCTCAGCACCATCCCCATCAAAGTCAGTCTTCCCCCATTCCAGCCACGGGCGGTCTGAGCAGAAGACCCTCCCTAACCATGAGCGGTGCTGGTGAATTATCGTGTCGGCCTTGTTCTCCGCTCGAATCAGATGACTGTAGGTAGTTGCCCGAATATCAGCCAGGTAAATCCCGCCAAAAACGCCATGCCAGTAGGGACAGTTGCATTGCGCTTTCCACAGCTCTTCGAGCCCACAATCATCCCCATTGACAGCCTGGGCCTGGTAGACCTTTCGATGGACACGGAGCATTTTCTTGTGCATTCGATTTATCTCCGGATACTTGACCAGGAAATTACGCCACAAACCAGTATGCATGAACTGGGTCATGTCTGCACGCCCTTCATCTTGCAGGCCACGTTTAAGCTCAGCGTATTCCCACGACTTGTCAGCTGGCAATGACCACTCCAGCATTTCCTCGTAAGCCGCACAGGGCAAATAAACTCTGCCTAAAGGCGGACACCGATGGGCATACTCACCTAGCTGAACAGTATGCAGCCAGTCTTGGTTGCTTTCCAATTCGGTGAAGAACTTGTCTACCCACCGGTCTTGCCAGCAGTAGTCATACGTTCCTGGCCAGAGACCGAATTTCTCACCATCGTCACCCAGTATAGCTATCTTGTCTTCTTTTTCCGATGCTTGGTCCGCCAAATAAGCAATGACTCTGTCCACGCGATGCCAAGGTATGGAGTAACGCAAATGCTTGCTGATGGGAAACACTTTTACAAAGCAGCCTTGCTCTTCCGTGACGTAGTAACCAGAGAGGCATTTGTCATCCAGCCCTACCGACTTGAAGGCAGCGTCATCAACCAGCGTCCACTCTATGCCTGCCTCAGCCAAAACCTTTGGCAGATACGGCTCCCACACTCGCTCCGCGAGCCACAGTCCGGTCGGCTTCAAGCCAAATTCCTGATTGATGGTGGCGCTCATTTTGGCAATCTGCCCCAACTTATCAGCGTCGGGAATAGCTGGCAGAATAGCTTCATAATAGGCGCCGCCCATGATGTCTATCTGACCCCGGCTTACTAACCCGGCCAGTCGACGGAAAAACTCGGGATGACTTTGCTTCAGCCAGTCAATAAGACAACCGCTGTAATGGAGGGAAACACGGATACCAGGATGCCTTTCCAGTGCTTCAACCATAGGTAGGTAGGCCTGGTGGTAAGCCTGCTCAAAGACCCATGGAAAGTTACCCAGTGGCTGATGGTTATGGATGGCCAGGCCAAGATATATCTGTCCCACTCATTTCGTCCAAATCTTCGCTTGACGAGGTCAAAGAAAAAGCCTATCGGTTATCTTGTCCCTCAGATTCCTGGCAACTACCAACCTGTGATAGCAACCCCTCTTGACACCTTCATCAGCCTGGCTGAGATTGATGGCTCGATAGGCATTGACAATGCTCTCCCATTGCTCAAACAATCCTTTGTGAACCAAGTTGATATCCCACATAGGTCTTTGGCTTGCCCACCAAAACTGACAACTGTGCAATGCCATATCAAGCGAACCGCGAGCAATGGTGGCGCACCGTTTAGTCTCATCACTATCACTAACTTGGGTAGCTTTGTCTACAAGTTCAAAGCATATCCCCAAATGCTCCCACTGGAGACGATGGATTTCATTATCCTTATTCATCCACAACGGATAAGGATTGCCGGCGGCCAAGTCTCCGTGAGAAGTGCTCCACGATGACTGTCTCGGTTCTATGGCTTCACCGAAGGGGAAAAGCTCCAACAGCTGGCTTACGCCCACGGCCCGCACTGCCCGAGCTATCTTGGTATCCTTGCGCCGAGAACTCCGCTGATAAGCTGAGACTGTTGCCTGCTTCGAGGCAGCCAAGCCCTCGTTTGAAGGTTGGACTCGCCTGTACACCTCAGCAAGAAATAACTCCTCCCAGCGTTTGATATGGTGACCAAAGGTTTCAGCATCCGTAGCTGTGACGACATATATCTCCTCTCTATCTCCTTTGATCCGCATCAAGTTGTCCAAAAACTCCGATGGCCCTGCGCTTTCAAAAGATATTTTGTTGCTGACTACGTCGTCACGAAAGAACGTTGCCAGACGCTCGCCGTCGCATTCGACATAGTGAATCATATCCACTGGCCAGCTATTGGGGCAGGCAACCCCACTCAGTGTAATCCACTGATGGCCAGAATTCACTATCGGCGACACTATTTCCTTACCGTAGCACATCTCAGGCGAGAAAAAGCCTTGCGGCTTGTAGACCTTGCCCAAGAAACGTCTATTGGTTTTTACATTGAGTTGAATTTGCCTGTCTATCTCTCTTCGAGGAATAAGTGGCAGGATAGGATGATATTTGCCACTACCGGTGAACTCTATCTGACCCCTCTTGGCCAGCTGGACAAGTCCGTCGATAACATCGTCATGCCCACAGTCGTGAAGCATCTCAGTAAGGACACCACTGATATTCACTGTGACTTTGGCATGAGGATATTGGAGCAAAACCTTTAACAGTGGCCGGTAAGATTCATCGCAAATCTTATGTAAAACACCGGGGGATTGAGTCGGCGGCTGATAAAAATGGAGAAGCTGTGCCCAGTAAATCATGTATCTGCGTTCCGGTCTAGTCGCTCAAAAGCATAAGCAGCAGCACCCGCTATCCCTGCATTGCTACCGAGGCGGGCCCGAACGATGCGCACTGTGCGGGCTGGCAACTGAAAAGCTCTCTCTTTCACTACCTTCCGGGCTGGTTCAAGCAGCATGTCTCCCATTTGGGACAAGCCGCCACCAATAACAATCAACTCAGGATTGAAGATATTGACCAGATTTGCCAAGCCAATGCCCAAGTAATTGCCGGCGTTAGCCACCACATCGCAGGCTAGGTGATCACCTTGCCTGGCTGCCAAGGCTACTGTCTCAGCGGTAATGCTCTCAAGCCTACCCTCAGCCAGTTGAGCGATAGAGCTTATCTCGCCTTGATTTAGACGCCTCACTGCTTCTCTGGCCACCGCTGTGCCCGAAGCCAGAGCCTCCAGGCAACCCACGTTGCCGCAATTACATTGCGGCCCGTTAGCTTCTATTGTCATATGTCCTATTTCTCCGGCGCAGCCATTAGCTCCAGAATAAAGCTCGCCACCTATGATGATACCCCCGCCAATACCTGTGCTTACCGTGAGATAGACCAAATTATCTACTCCCCTCCCAGCTCCGAAACGGTGCTCTCCCAAAGCAGCAGCGCTGGCGTCATTAATGAGATAAGCAGCTACGCCCAATCTATCAGCCAGAATATCACGCAAAGGAACATCTCGCCACTCAGGCAAATTGGGAGAAGTAGTTATAATCCCTTTTTCGGTGTCCAAGATTCCAGCAGCAGCAACGCCAATGCCACTCAGTTCGGACATTCTCAGCTTGGCTTTGGCCGTAGCCCCGTCCACAGCAGATAATAACCTATCAACTATTGCTTCAGGGCCTTCGTCAGCCAGAGTCAAGCAGTAGTTCCGAGATACTATTTTGCCCCCGGGAAGGACTGTCGCAGTGATAATCTTAGTACCACCCAAATCCACAGCTAAAACTGGCCCGCGCCTACGTCCTTGCACAGCCTTTTAACTCCAAAGCCCTGTGATAAAGAGCCTGATACTTCTCGGCGGAAGATCCCCAAGAGAAGTCGAGGGCCATTATTCGTCGCATCACCTTATTCCAGCCTTCCCTGTCTTTATAGGCATCCACCGCTCGCTGGACCGCGATTGACATGGCTTCCGAATCGTAGTCCCGAAAGACAAAGCCGCTACCCTCATTCAGGTCTTCCGTCAAATCCCGGACAGTGTCGGCCAAGCCGCCAGTGTGGCGAACTACCGGTACAGCCCCATAGCGCATAGCGATGAGTTGCCCAAGACCGCACGGTTCGAATCGGGACGGCATCAAGAATATGTCGCAACCGGCATAGATAAGATGGGCAAGGACATCATCAAAAGTCAGAAAAGCGGCCAGCTGACTAGAATATCTGTCCGCCGCTTGTTTGAGTAAGCCATGATAGCGCTCTGTGCCTCTGCCCAAGATAACAATCTGGGCCTGCGTCTTCCGCAGCAAGGAATTGAGACTCTCTGCTAAGATGTCTAGACCTTTCTGCTCATCGAGGCGTGATACCATGCCAATAAGAGGTATTTCACTATTCTCGGGCAGCCCCGCTTGCCTCTGCAGCGCCAGCTTATTGGCAACCCTTTTACCCAGTGTTGAAGCATCGTAGTTGGCCGGTATCAAAGGGTCAGTGGCTGGGCTATACTCCTCGTAATCTAATCCGTTAACTATGCCAAAGAGTCTCTCCTGTCGGTAACGTAGGAGCACGTCAAGCCCCTCTCCATATTCCGTCGTCAAAATCTCTTTGGCATAGGTTTCGCTAACCGTAGTCACCATGTCAGCCCAGAGAATTCCCTGGCTAATGAAATTCAGTAGCGGCTCCGGTGCATCCGCTGGCCATGATTGCCAATCTTCTTTCAGCCCAGAATCAGACCAGAAACCAGCGTCGAAAGCCCCTTGATAAGCCAAATTGTGAATGGTGAAAAGCGAGATATAACGATAGTTATTCCTTATCAGCCATAAAGGAATCAACGCCGTGTGCCAGTCATGGCAATGGATTATCTCCGGCTGCCAGTTCAATCTAGGCAGCATCTCCAAAACGGCCCGACAGAAGAGGAAAAAACGTTCCAGCACATCTTGGCCGTATACCTCACCGGAATTGGAGAAATTGTCACTATCCACCAAATAAACCTTGACTTTACCGCCAAGGTCTGTACTTCTTAAAGCCACTGCCTTAGCGGTCTTCATTACCCGCACATCGAAATCATCAATCACGGGCGTCACAGGATATTTGGCAGCATCTATGACCCCATACCTTGGCATCATTACGCGCACGTCGTTTCCCAGTCTAGTCAGAGCTTCAGGGAGAGAACCGATGACATCGGCCAAGCCACCCACCTTGGCCAGTGGAGCAACTTCAGCAGCAACGAAGAGGACCCTCATTCAGTGGTCTGACCCTCTCTTCGCCAGGGAACGATAATCAATATTGGGGAAAATTTTGTCCAGCTCCCATAACTGGCGGCACAGAGCCAAGGCCGACCCATATACCTGCTCTGATTCAGCGATATCGGCCATTTGCTGAAAACGATTGACATGCTCCAGAAAGCGGTCTTTGGCATAGGCCGCGGCTTGACCTGTAGTGATTAAGAAAGGCCAGTCGCTGGACTGCAGCAGAAGCAATTCTCTGGCCGCCTGATTCAGAATTTCCACCAGCGCCCCATCGGCTTGAGGACATCTGGCCACTAGCTCTTCCATCCTCAACTCCGCCGAGTGAATAATCGGCCACATCCAGTCAGTATCGGCATTCTGCCAGGTAAAATGACCACCACCCACCCCCCAGGAGCTTTCGGGTAAGGCTAGCACATCCTCTGGCGGATGCTCACCTATGAACTCACCGGCAGTAGTCAATTGTACTAACTCACTTTGGCTAAGATGCTGCAAGACTTGTTTTACCCAGTCGACCCCCTCAAACCACCAGTGTCCAAAAAGCTCGGTATCGTAAGCGGCAGCGATGATACCGAACTTGCCACTCTCCTGGTAGAAGTTGACCATTAAGTCTTCAACCAAGTGAGCGTAGTGAGAACTGTGTTCAGCAACTCGCTGCGCCGCCCAATAGGGATCATAGTATTCCTTCTGACCCAAATCCACGCCAGTTCCGGTTAGCTTCCAGTAGTGAAGTCCGGACACACCATCCTTCTTGTGAAACTCCCTATAGTTGTAATCGCCAGGGTAACCCCATTCGGCAGACCAGACTTGCATGCTGGTGCGATCGTTCCTGCCGATGACAGCTACTTGCGGAGTCTGCACCCAGTAAGGCAGGTAGGTGGTTCTCTCCGTCGGTTCAGAATACTCAGCCAAAGGCATTACGTAACGTCGCGATATATCAGCGTAAGGCCCAATAACCTCTTCCTTGGCTTTGCCTACCGGATTGCCACCCTCCACAGTATGAGTTTCAGCAAAGAAACAACTTATGCCGAGTTCGCCCAGAAAAGCCTCCAAGCCAGGCCTAATGTGGCTCTCACTCTGACTGCCAGCATGATACGCAGGGCGATAGCCACACTCCGGAAGCCAGATGGAAGACGGGGTCATGCCAAAATGGCGTTCATAGCTTGCTTTGCCCACCTGCAGTTGACCATAAATGGAAGAATCACGTTCCAGCAATGGCAAATATGCATGTGTAGCTGCACCAGTAGCTATCTCTACATATCCTTCGTCTTGCAGTTGCTTCAATGCAGAAATTATATTTCGGTCAAATCTCTCATTAAAACTGGCCAGTATCTGCCGATACCTGTCAAGATAAAACTGAGCCAGATACTGAAGGTGGCCTTCGCAGGTGTTATCAAAACGCCTTACATCTTCCTGAGCCCGGCGAATTCTGTCCTTTATGAATTCCTCCATGTGGGTAATTACCAATGAGTCGGATAGCTGCTCAACTAGAACCGGGGTAAGACCCAGAGTTAACTTGAAAGAGCAGCCTTCTTGTCTTAAATCATAGAGGGCATCAAGCAGAGGAATATAGGTTGCCAAGGCTGCCTCATGAAGCCACTCTTCACCATGCGGCCAACGCCCGGCCCTGCGGCAATAAGGAAGATGGCTATGCAAAACAAAGGTAAAAGCTCCGACTTTCATCTTTCTCTCCTACATTGGATGGCGCCCTGGGCTTTTCTTGGCCACACTGTCTCCACTGGAGATAACCTTGGAGATGAAATCAGTACTTTCCACCCAACAGCCAATCCTGCAATTGCGCCCGACTTTGACATCACTCGGTATTTTGGCGCCCTTGCCCACCACGGTGATACCACTATTCAGGAATTCCGGCTCCTCTCGATTGGCTGTAAGGTCGTCGCCATAACCGACATAGCATGCTGGACTAACCCAAACCTGCTTATCAACAATACACCGGTCAACCATAGCCCCTTTGCCTACAGTGACACCTTCAAAGACAATCGAGTCTTTTACCATGGCGTTTTCTTCAACAAACACCCTTGGCGAAATAACCGAGTTCTGCACCCGACCATTGATGATAGCGCCATTAGACACCAGACATCTAGCTACCTCCGCCTTTGGTCCAAGCTTGACCGGGGGCACAATACGCCGCACAGTCCGGACTTCGGTTTCTGGATCATAAAGGTTTAGCTCAGGCAAATCGACGATTAATTCCATGTTAGCCCGCCAATACGATTCAACAGTGCCCACATCCCGCCAGTAGCCGCGAAACCTATAGCCATAGACCCTGTATTTTCCGATAATCTCCGGCAGAATATCGTGTCCGAAATCATGACCACCTTTCTTTTGGGCATCTTCTTGCAGACACTCCATAAGAGCGTTCTTGCTAAAGATGTATATACCCATGGAAGCAAGATCGCTCTTAGCAGTCTTGGGTTTCTCTTCAAAACTGACTACACGCTCATTATGGTCGAGAGTAATAATCCCGAATCTTGAAATCTCCGATGAGGGCACTTCGGTTACCCCGACAGTAACATCGGCGCGTCTATTGCGATGAGCAGCTATAACATGGTCATAGCGCATGGTATAAACGTGGTCGCCAGACAATATGAGGACTTCATCCACTCTCTGATCCTGCAAATAATAGAGGTTTTGGTATACAGCATCGGCTGTGCCTTTGTACCAGTCCCGGCTTGAGCGACTCAAGAAGGGCTGGAGTAAGACAACGCTGCCAGCAGTCCTATCTAGATCCCAGGGCCTGCCAATCCCGATATGGCGAGCCAGGGAACGAGGATTAAATTGGGTCAGAACAGCCACATTGCAAATCCCGGAGTTGGCGCAGTTGCTTAGGGAGAAATCGATGATGCGGTATTCGCCACCAAAAGGTACTGCCGGCTTGGCCCTTTCCTCAGCCAGGACACTCAGCCGTTCACTCGCACCACCGGCCAGAATCATAGCTATTACCCGGTTCATCTCATCTTGTCCCCGCTAGCTTCATTCTAGCCCAACCCCACGTACTTGTCGAACCAGCGTGCTCCCCAGACTAGGGGTATACTCTTGGTATCTCGAATCGCGACTCCACCTCTACCTAAATGAGGCCGGCCTCAAATCAGGGCAGGTAACCCAATCAGTAACAGGCAGCAACCTGCCACTGTAAACCTCGAAAATGCGAGTCTGCATTGGCTCGGGCTTATCCGCAGTGAAGGTATATTTGGTCATTCCCTGGGGGCTAAAGTCCTTCAGTTTGAGGAATTGGTCCCGTAATGACACGCCACTGAACTTGTCCCAGCCTACCTCTTCAACGGCCTGGTTCATACAATAACAAATCGTATACAGCTCAGGCCAGGCAGCCAAATATCCCATGACCCTCTCCTGCGGTTTCCTATTATGCGTGTGGAAGGCGGTTATCGCTGCGGCAACACCTTCAACTTCAGGCATCGACCAGGAAGGAAAGCTACGAGGTCCAACCACTCCCTCAGCGAGTTTCCCTGCCAGCGCAATTGCTGACTCATCCATCCCCCACGGACCAGTGGCACGGTGAATCATGCTCGGCGTATTATCATAAATATCCTGATTTAGCATACCCAGAGCTGCAGCACTCTTGTGAATTACCCCCGGGCCATGAGCCAGTGTATTGTCATACACCCAGTTAGCTCCTGCACTCTTTATCGCTGCCATCTGTGTAGACACATCCACATCCTCCAAATCAAAGAGGCCCTCGTACACAATCTCAACACCCTTCTTCGCCGCATACTGCCGCACTTCATAAGTCATTATCGCCCTGCCAAGATCGGTGTCCCAGGTGAGGATAGCCAGCTTCACCTCCTCGCCCGTCTTCTCAGCCCAATCCCCCACCACCCAGTCGATAAAGGCGCCGATAGAATCAGCGTATGACGGTATAGCAGAAAATGTATACCCTGGTGGATAAATGCATTCATCTGTTGGGGAGTTAGTAAAACAGAGTATTCTGTCTCTCACATACAGCTTGCTTAGTGTCTCACATTCGGCCGGGCCGTAGACAATGTTGATTATGGGATATGCTTTCGACGCCTTGAGTCCCTCATAGACCTCCAAGGCGACTTCTGGATCCCCGCCGGTGTCTCGAAATCTGTCAACTATAGGCACCCCGTCGATGCCTCCACCTTCCGTGTTAAACCACTCGGCAAAATCCATAAAACCACTAACTATAGGCGCCGTAATAGGAGCATAAGGTCCACTGAGGTCGCCAAAGTGATGAATGACGACTTCGTCCGGCTTACCCAGAAGTGGGCCAACAACTGTACAACCAAGTATCGGCGTCAGTGCCAATAGCAGTATCACCGGTACCAGACCCAGCACACTGATTTTTCTCTTGTCCAAGTCGCACCTCCTTGCTCTCTGAGCCCGAGCTTTTCCGAGCTAGTGTGGCCATGACTCAGGCCATTCCACAGCGTCTTACAGAAACGGGGTCCTACGTCCCGCCCTCTCGTCACTCAGTTACCAGGATCGGCAAGCCGGACTGCCCCAACAAACCCGCGGCGCTACACGAATGGCCAGATCCTTCAATTCACTGGGGCTCCCAGCGGAAATCGTCGCTGTCACATAGTCCATGACTTCAGTTCCCCGCTAGGTTCATTTCTCATTCTAGCCCAACACCGCATATTTGTCGACCTAACGTGTCATGTTCAGATCAGGCCAGTGGCAAACTCCGCCCCATTTTGTTAGAATCCAGAGAAAAAGGGAGCGTAAATATGGACTGGACACCTGTGACCAATTGGCTTTTAGAACACGGCGTTCGCATCTTGCTAATCGTTGCTCTGTCGCTGGCTCTATATTACATTGTGCGTCACTTCGTACCTACTGTCGTAAGAACACTGCTAACCAGGCCGTCAGTTAGACAAGCATTAACCAAGCGAGCAGCAAAAAAACTAGAGGAGGAGGTAGAAAGGAGAGTCAACACATTAACGTCCGTTTT
>JADHWZ010000059.1 GCA_016783225.1 Dehalococcoidia bacterium
CGACCCCGCTGTCTTTCGGTGAGGGCAGATAATCATGAATAGCGTCCATGAGAGGGGCGATAGCGATATTCTTCAGGGCGGAGCCGAGCAAGACTGGCACAACTTTGCCCAGCTTGGTAGCCTCTCCTACGCAGCGATAAATCTCATCTTCGCCAATATCTTCCCCATCAAGATACTTAGTGATAAGTTCGTCGTCAACTTCTACTACTGCTTCAACCAATTTCTCCCGGTGGGAATCAACCTCGCTTAGAAGGGCCGGAGGCACCTCGGTCTCCTGCAAAGGAGTACCGGTATAACCTTTTCTCGTCACCAAATCCACGATTCCTTGGAAATCTTTCTGCGAACCTATCGGTAACTGGATAGGCAAGCATCTAGCCCCCAGTCTGTTTTGCACATCTTCCAGGGCGCTGTAGAAGTTGGCGTTCTCGCGGTCTATCTTATTCACGAAAACAAGGCAAGGCAGTTTCGCCTCGCTGGCATGTGCCCATACCTGTTCAGTACCTACCTCCACACCTGAGGCGGCACAGACTACAACAACAGCACCCTCGCTAACACGCAGTCCCGCCTTAACTTCAGCCACAAAATCGGGGTAGCCTGGGGTATCAATAAGATTCAGCTTAGAACCCTTCCAATCACACGGGAGTAAAGACAAGCTGATACTGATCTTGCGTTTGATCTCGTCTGCGTCGTAATCTGAAGTTGTCGTACCGTCCTCAGGATTGCCCAGGCGGCTGATTATCCCCGCATTGAAAAGCATCGCCTCAGCCAGAGAGGTTTTGCCGGCACCTGAATGAGACAACAAAACGATGTTCCGCACTCTATCTGATTCATAGTCGTGCACTTTGTCCACCTCAACGTTAATCGTGATTTTTGCTTGAAACGCTCTGGCATTGTAGCAATGCTTGGTTCTGACAGTCAAGCTACTACCCTGCCGCCCTCGTGAAATGCGCCTCTGCAACCAGCCCTTTATGCTATAATATGCACCACAGCAGTCAGGTCAAAACGGACGTTTTTTGCATTACTTCCGAGGGTGAACCGAAGTGAAGCTGAGTAGCGAAGAAGTACAACACATCAGCCTCTTAGCCAGATTGGGACTGGACGAAGCTGAGATCGAGAGGTTCAAGCTCCAGTTGTCTGACATTCTGGAGAATTTCGAAGTGCTCAAAGAAGTAGACACTACTGATCTTCCACCTACAGCCCAGGTTATCGCCCTTCAAAATATCCTGAGGCCGGACGAGTCAGAGGCATCCTATCCGACGAAAGACATTCTAGCCAACGCCCCGCAGCAAGCCGACAGTTATTTCAAGATACGCGCAGTCCTGGAATAAGTCATGGACGAGCTTCATGAACTGACTATCAGTCAGGCCCATCACCTTCTGAAGGCAAGGGAAGTATCCTCCGTCGAACTGACCAAGGCAAGCCTGAGACGCCTGGCCGAGGTCGAAGAGAAGGTTCACGCTTGCGTCACCATTTGCGACGGCGTGGCTTTACGGCAGGCGGAAGAAGCAGATAAAGCCATAAATAGTGGTGCAATCAAGCCCTTGACCGGTATACCTGTCTTGATTAAAGACGTTATGTGCACTAATGGCATCCGAACCACCTGCTCATCGAGAATGCTGGAGAACTTCGTTCCCCCGTATGATGCGACAGTCATACAGAAGCTGAAAGCCGACAACACAGTGATTCTGGGGAAGACCAATATGGATGAATTCGCCATGGGGTCATCAACAGAGAATTCTGCTTTCTTCCCAACTCGTAATCCGTGGGACTTGGACCGCGTCCCTGGCGGCAGCAGTGGCGGTTCAGCCGTTGCTGTAGCTACTGATGAGACCATCTATGCGCTTGGCTCCGACACCGGAGGAAGCATCCGTCAGCCCGCGGGGTTCTGCAGCGTGGTCGGGCTAAAGCCAACCTATGGCAGAGTGAGCCGTTTTGGCCTGGTTGCTTTCGCCAGTTCGCTGGACCAGATTGGCCCCATTACTAAGACCGTTGCCGATGCCGCTTTGGTAATGAATGCCATCGCGGGTCCTGACCCGAAGGATTCAACATCCGTTCCCTGTCCAGTGCCTGATTATACCAAAGCATTGATCCCCGACCTCAAGAACATGCGTATCGGCATTCCTCAGGAGTATTTCGTTGAAGGAATGCAAGACGAGGTAAGATCCACCGTGCAGGCAGCCATAAATAAGTTGGCGGAGTTGGGAGCGCAAATAGACTGGGACGCCTCATTACCCCATACCAAATATGCGCTTGCCGCCTATTACATTCTGGCCCCTTCAGAGGCTTCGGCTAACTTGGCTCGGTACGATGGCGTGAAATACGGATTTTCTTACGGAGACACCAGCAACATGTGGGAGGCTATGGAGAAAACCAAACAACATGGCTTCGGACCCGAGGTCAAAAGACGAATCATGCTTGGAACCTATGCCTTATCTGCCGGATACTATGATGCCTACTACCTCAAAGCCCAGAAGGTCCGCACTTTGATAAGGATGGAGTTTGACCAAGCTTTCGAGAAATACGACGCTCTGGTTACGCCAACATCCCCCACGCTACCTTTCAAGATAGGCGAAAAGGTAGACGATCCTATGCAAATGTATTTGAGCGATGTTTGCACCCTGCCCATCAATATCGGTGGTGTTCCGGCTATCTCAATCCCCGCCGGTTTCGCAGATGGTTTGCCTATAGGCATGCAGATTATAGGTAAGCCTTTCAACGAGGAGACGGTGCTTCACGTAGCTTTTGCCTATGAGCAAGCAACTGACTGGCGTAAAACAAAATCACCAGTGTAGGGCACTGGCGATGAGACAGCAACGACTGCTTCACGTGGAGTGTTATTCAGGTTACACCTATCCAGAGAGACCGGAGTCCTTCATATGGTTGGGTGAAAAGCACAGAGTATCGCGGCTAGAAAAGGAATGGCGCGAGCCAAACAGAAGATTCTTCAGGGTCGCCACTGAGAATGAGGAGATTTTCACGCTCTGCTATAATGAGAGTCAAGACCGATGGTGGCTCACCCGATAGCAGGTGAGGAGGTAAAATGAAACAGCTTTTTGAAGCCCTGGAAAAAGACGCGCGGCTAACACCGGAGCAGATCTCTACGATGACTGGTATCCCGGCAGCTGAGGTAGAGAAAACGATCAAGAAAGCCGAAAAGGACCGAGCTATCCTGAGATACAAGACTCTCATCGACTGGGCCAAACTGGGCGAAGAGCAGGTGTGGGCTCTGGTCGAAGTTAAGGTCGTCCCTCAGCGCGATGTAGGCTTTGACGCCATAGCTGAACGCATATATCGCTTCCCCCAAGCTCGCTCCGTTTATCTAGCCTCTGGCACCTATGATTTGGCCATAATTGTGGCAGGCAAGACCATGCAGGAGGTTGCTGTTTTCGTGTCGGAGAAGCTAGCCCCCCTGGAAACAGTGGAGGGCACTGTTACTCATTTCATCCTCAAGAAGTATAAGGAAGACGGCGAAATCCTTGAAGGCGGAGAGGGGATCAAGCGCCTGCCGGTAACTCCTTAGCCGGAATCCCGTTCTACGCTTCAGAGGCAGGAGATTTTCGTGTCGAAAACCGGGTCGACTCGCATTCAGGTACCTCACAGCTACATATCTGAGAAGGTGCGCAATATCCCACCTTCGGGCATCAGGAGATTCTTTGATTTGCTCTCCTCGATGGAGGGAGTAATCTCGCTCGGGGTAGGCGAACCCGATTTCGTCACACCCTGGCACATCCGAGAAGCCGCCATCTACTCTTTCGAAAAAGGGTACACCATGTACACGTCCAATCAGGGGCTACCTCAGCTCCGGCAGGAACTAGCAACATACCTCGAGTCTTCTTACGGCCTAAGCTACGACACCGATAGCGAGCTTCTCATTACTGTCGGGGTCAGCGAGGGACTCGACCTTGCCTTCAGAGCCATACTCAATCCAGGCGATGAGGTCATAATGCCTGACCCCTGTTATGTTGCCTATCCGGCCTCCGCTAGCTTGGCTGGAGGAGTACCTGTCTTGGTGCCTACCACTGAGGAGCACGACTTCAAAGTAACGGCTGAGGACATCGAGCGGCGGATTACGCAGCGAACCAAGGCAATTCTGATTGGCTACCCAGCCAACCCCACCGGCGCGGTCATGGCAAAGAAAGAGCTGACTCAAATTGCCAAACTGGCTCAGCAATACGACCTTTTGGTGATTTCCGACGAGGTCTACGACCAGCTTGTTTACGGTACGGAGCACACCTGCTTCGCCAGTCTGCCAGAGATGAGGGACCGAACAATCTTGCTAAATGGTTTCTCCAAAGCCTACGCTATGACCGGATGGCGAATCGGCTATGCTGCCGGAACGCCCGAAATCATCCAGGCCATGACCAAGATTCACCAATACACCATGCTCTGCGCCCCAATAATGGGGCAAATGGCGGCCATTGAAGCCTTGAAAAAAGGGAGCAGCGAAGTACAGGCAATGGTGAGGGAGTATGACCGGCGGCGCAGAGTCATGGTGAAGGGTTTAAGAGATATTGGCTTATCTTGCTTCGAGCCGAAGGGCGCTTTCTACGCCTTCCCATCGGTGAAAGCTACCGGCCTGGCTTCAGAGGAATTCGCCGAGCGACTGTTGACAGAGGAAAAGGTGGCTGTAGTTCCGGGCCCCGCCTTCGGCCAGCACGGCGAAGGCTATGTCCGTTGCTGCTATGCGACCTCCCTGCCCGAAATCGAAGAGGCATTGAAAAGGATGGGGAGGTTCATCAAGAGACACCGCAGAATGTGACGACGGCAACCCAGAAGAGGTCGTGAATTCAAATCCACGACCTCTTCTTATTCTTTAGTCTTGTTGACAACACAAAACAGGCTTTCGTTCAATCAGGTACGGCCACATAGTTCATTCAACTACCGACCATCTGCTACAGAGGCTACAATGTTGATAACACTGACTTAAGAAGTGGTATAACTATTGGGGGCAGGTAACGTTTGGCGGGTAATGCCGCGGTAATTATTATTGTATTAATGGTAATTTTTGTATTAGCTAACGGAGTAACGAACTATGACTGCTTCTGAACGCATCCGGGAAACCTTGGAATACATGATAATCGTGGTAGTGACGTTCGCCATCCTCCAGGCTGTGGTCGTCGTCATGCACGAGTTTACCCACAGCACCGTCGCCTGGATCCTCGGCTACATGCGAAGCCCTCTCGACATCGTCTGGGGCAATCCCTTGACGCTGACGGGATGGGACGAAGGGGTTCATTATTCCGAACTATTTGCCTCCGGCCACCTCCGCACCGCGGCGATCATCGGGGTGAGCCCGCTGGTTGTCCATACGGCCATCGTGACCCTTGGCCTTGTTCTGATGCAGCGGAAAGGGATGCAAGGGAGAAAATGGCTTTTCCACACCCTCTTCTGGTTCGTCATAGCCAACTTCATGGAACTTATCGCCTACATCACGATGCGGGCGTTCGCAGCCCACGGCGATGTCGGCATTTTCAACCGTGGACTGGAACTTTCTCCTTGGATCATCTTCATCGCGGGGTCGCTGGCCATCGTGGCAGGGCTATACATTCTCTTCGGAGAGATCCTTCCCCGCATGTATGCCATCTTCGCGCGGGGAAACCATCGGACTGAATGGGCGATCCTGTTGATGACCGCCTTTTTTCTTTTTGTGTGGGGAAGCGGAATGCGGGTGGTGCTTTACGTCTACCCCGATCCCCAGTGGATGTTCGGACTCCTCGGTTTTGCGGCGTTCGGCCTGGTCCTGGCCGTCTGCAATCCATCCAGGGCATGGGTCGTCAGACGCACAAAAATGGGATGATACCCGCTGCGGAAACAATACTCCCAATTTATGCTATGCCAACACTAACTTAAGAAGTGGTATAACTATTGGGGGCAGGTCAATTTTAGTAAGGCGAAGGAGTTAGGATATGAACCGCCTATTTGATATAGATGAAAACAAATTCTCCGTCCTCTATGGATGTCAAGTAAACCCTATCTAGCCCTTGGTGGTCATTTTCACTGAAGGTCGCAGCAGCCCCTATGCCCGCAGAATAATCCCTAATGGACTCCAATGCCTCAATAAGACCTTCTCTGGTCAGGTTTCCACCGCACCTTCTCAGCCCCTCAACTAAAACTTTGGAATTAACAAAACCCTCCAACCCTTCAAAACTCGGCGATTCTCCAGGATAGTACTTTGTAAGATTTTCCACATATTTTTCCACTGAATCAAGTAATTCACTGTAGTGTAGGGGTGGCACAACCTGAGTAACAAGTACATTATCAGTATGACCTTCAAGCTCCTTGACAAATTCTTCGGGCCCCACAAACGAAACACTGTGAAAAATCATGTTAGGTTTTTGTGATTTGACGAGCCTGACAAATTTGGCGGTGGGGCTGTATGTTCCAACCATTACCACTATCTCCGCATCTGATTGAGTAATTGCCTGAACCGCCGCCTCAACGTTCATTGCTCCCCTAGTGTAAGAACCCAGGGCAACTGGTTCTAGTCCACGTTTTTCAAGAGCCATTTTTGTTCCTTGAAGACCATCCATGCCATAATCATCTGCCTGATAAAAAACAGCCACTTTCCTTAATCCAAGTTTATCTACAAAATATTTCACTGCATGTTCAATTTCCTGATAGTAAGAGGCTCTGATGTTAAAGATGTATTTCTTAACTGGTTCTCGGAGGACATTTGCACCTGTGAATAAGCCAATCAGAGGAACCTTTGCTTCCTCCACAATCGGAATGACTTGGACCGCCGTCGGCGTACCGACATAATTGAAAAGGGCAAAAACCTTATCTTCGTTGATTAGTTTTTGGGTATTTTCAACAGCCTTTGGAGGGTCGTACTGGTCATCATAGCTTATAACTCTTATTGCCCTGCCATAAATGCCGCCCTCTTCGTTAATTTGATTTATGAAAGTCATTGCTCCATACATGTAATTCGTGCCCAATTGACCGGCATGGCCGCTTAATGCCGAAGAGGAACCAATAAGAATTTCTGTATGAGTTACGCCCGGCGCGGCAATTGTTTGAGATGACGCTCCCAGGTACACCCCGGAACCCACCAGGACCCAGGTGTCCCCGAGCTTTGCCTTCATAACAAAGGAGGATTTCTTCGAGGACTCAGCCTCTCCCGGCTTGGGCCAACTGTAGTCTAACCAGCCTGAATCTTGCGTTTCGAGCAGGTCAAACATCGCGCGTACCAAATATTTGCCTTCTGTGTCCTTCAAGTCCATGACGTTTGTGCCTTCAAGATGACGAAAGACGGGATTCGCCAGATCAGTCCCATCCTGGTTAATGACAAACACATACACATCCTGGAATATACACTCGCCAGCCGGGTCCTTGATTTCGTTGAACGCATCCGTCCCTTCGCTTTCGATAAGCCGCACAGCTTCTTTGACCCCGTCCTCGATGAATGCCCTTTCTGTGCTCATGCCATAGCCACCGCTGCCTACGATATACTTCTTGCCAGAAGGAGAGGTTACCAGCTTGACGAATGTGGTTTTCCATGTCGGGAAGATTTCTCCCGGTTTGGGCCAGAGATAGTGGCTCCACCCTTCGGCCTCGCCTTCATAGCTGCTTACTTCTTCAACGAACCGTTTGACTATGGGTTTCCCATTGACATCCCTGAGCCCCAGCTGGTTCTTGCCTTCCAGTTCGGTATCAGGATGAACAAGCATATTCCCTTCGGTGTCCACAACAAAGATGTAGGTCTCTCCCTTCCACCACTTGCTCCCCTCGGTCTTGAATTCAGAGAAGGCCTTTTCTCCATTTCTCTCCACAAGAGCGCTAGCTTCCCTAACCAGGGTAACAAGATTCTTAGTGTCCTGGTATTGGTAATCTGATTTCTGCCCGGAGCATCCTCCAGTAAGCAGGGACATTAATACTATGAGTGTGACACTGATAGATATTGTCCTTTTCATGTGTCTTGTCACCTCCTTGCTAGCGTGAGGAAATTGTAGGCTATCGCCAGCTTTCTGTCAATTAACAATTTCCAGGTTCACCAATACACCATGCTCTGCGCCCCAATAATGGGGCAAATGGCAGCCATTGAAGCCTTGAAAAAAGGCAGCAGCGAAGTGCAGGCAATGGTGAGAGAGTATGACCGGCGGCGCAGAGTCATGGTGAAGGGTTTGAGAGATATCGGCTTATCCTGCTTCGAGCCGAAGGGCGCTTTCTACGCCTTCCCATCGGTGAAAGCTACCGGCCTGACGTCAGAAGAATTCGCCGAGCGACTGTTGACAGAGGAAAAGGTGGCTGTAGTTCCGGGCTCCGCCTTCGGCCAGCGCGGCGAAGGCTATGTCCGTTGCTGCTATGCGACCTCCCTACCCGAAATCGAAGAGGCCTTGAAAAGGATGGGGAGGTTCATCAAGAGACACCGCGGAACATAGATAAAGAGCCTTGAGCAAACCGCTTACAGGGCGTAGATTTCTTTGCCAAAGGTACGAACCCAGTTCTTTTTCAAAACCGCCACCGCCTCATCAGTTTTGTTCACGCCCACAATGACTATGGGCTGCCCGCTTTCACCCCTGCCCAAATAGGGATAGAAATAGGTGACATTAATATTGGCTCCCTTTAGAGGCTTAAGTACGGCCTGAAGCCCACCAGGATGGTCAGGGACTTCCACTGCAATTACATCGGTTTCTTTTACAGCATAGCCATGACTTTTTAGGACATTGGCGGTTTTTTCCGGGTCATCTGTTACAAATCTCACAGTGCTAATATCAGATGTGTCAGCTACTGAAATAGCTCTGATGTTTATCCCTTCAGCCCCCAGACATTCGCTTACATCTAAGAACTTCCCGGGCACATTTTCCAGACTAACCGAAATCTGTTTTATACACATAAGCTACTCCTGAATAAATATATATTCCAACGATTCTTCATTTACCGAAGCTCTCACTCAAAGTCTATCATTCAAAGACTACAGTTAACCAAAACCCACAACCTGGATTACAACAAATCGTATCCTGCCATCAATGCCTTCTCGTTAATAGCTATCAGTTTTTGTTTACTTTTGAAAGCGTCTTTCAGCCCTTCAATCACACTGGAAAGTGAAACTATGTTACTTTTTTTGATGAAAGCGCCGAGCATAACAATGTTAGCCGATTTGGGGTTCCCCAGTTCTTCGGCAATTCTATTTGCTGGAACATTGATAATATCAACGTCCCCCCTGGAGATTTCAGCTTCCCCTAGAGAGGAATTGACGAAAAACAGACCTCCTGATTGAATCTGATTTTGAAATCTAATAACAGAAGGTTGATTCATAGCCACAATAAATTCAGGGGAAGAAGCAACCGGAGATGCAATCTCTTCATCCGATATGGCTATCGTACAGTTAGCGGTACCGCCACGAACCTCAGCACCATAAGACGGCAGATAAGTCACTTGCTTTCCCTCTAACATCGCTGCCTGAGCTAAATTGAGCCCCATAGAGAGAACTCCCTGCCCGCCGAAGCCGGCAAAGAGTGTCTTAATCAGCATCTTTTTCTCCAGTCATATCCTTTATTACTCCTAAAGGAAACTCCTTCGTCATTTCATTATCAACCCACTGCCATGATTCTAATGGACTCATCTTCCAATTAGTGGGACAGGGGGAGAGTATCTCCACCAGTGAAAAACCAAGACCGTCGATTTGCACCTGAAACGCCTTGCGGATAGCCTTCTTTGTCTTCCTGATGTTGGCTGGAGAATTCACCGCGGTGCGCTCAATATATATTGCGCCTTTAACTAATGCTACCATCTCGCTCATCTTAATAGGATACCCTTCTATCTTTACATCTCTTCCGTAAGGGGTAGTTGTGGTCTTCTGTTTCGCAAGCGTAGTGGGAGCCATCTGTCCTCCGGTCATTCCGTAGACAGCATTGTTGATAAAAATGGCGGTTATATTTTCCCCCCTATTGGCAGCATGTATAGTCTCGGCAGTGCCGATGGCAGCGAGATCGCCATCGCCCTGATAAGTAAAGGCTATTGCCTCGGGAAATGCCCTCTTTATACCGGTAGCCACAGCCGCTCCCCTGCCATGTGCCGATTCCGCCATATCTACATCGAGATAGTTGTAAGCAAAGACCGAACATCCCGGTGGTGGGATGCCGATAGCTTTATCCTGAAGGTCCATCTCATCAATCACCTCGGCAAGAAGCCTGTGGACAATGGAGTGGCCACATCCGGGACAATAATGAAAAACATTTCTTTTTAACGACTTTGGACGAGTGAATACTTTTTTCATCTCCTATTTCAAACCCTTCTGATGATAAATACGTGAAATCACTCGAGCAACCTCGTTTGGCGTAGGGATTACGCCACCGGGCCTTCCGTAGAAGGAAACTTCCCCTTTACCCTCCAGCGCCAGCTGCACATCCTCCAGCATCTGACCCATATTCATCTCGAAAACGAGAAATTGTTTTATTCTCTTGGCTAGCTCCCGAACTTCGTCGGTAGGAAATGGCCACAGCGTAATTGGCCTCAACATCCCCACCTTTAACCCCTCTACCCGCGCATTGTTAACTGCCCCCTTAGCAATACGGGCTGCTATCCCAAAAGCAACAACTATCAGCTCTGCATCTTCAACCAGAAACGTTTCGTAAGTGGTCTCTTCCCTCTTGATCAACTGATATCTTCTGAACAAACTCCAGTTAATCTCTTCCAGCTCAGTCGGGTTTGAGGTAAAGGTCTTGATAATCCTGCTCGGTCGTCCCTTCGCCCCTCTTAGAGCACGGCTTCTTATCGGCAATGTTTCAGGAGCTTCGTGTTTGAACTCTATCGGTTCCATCATCTGCCCCAGCATGCCATCCCCAAGAATAATCGTAGGAATCAGATATTTGTCGGCGAGGTCAAATGCACGATGTGTGAAATCTGCCAGTTCTTGCACCGATGACGGTGCCAGAACTATAGTGCGATAATCTCCGTGTCCCCCACCACGGGTAGCTTGAAAATAGTCCGACTGAGAAGCAGATATACTTCCTAACCCCGGACCACCTCTGGACATAT
>JADHWZ010000060.1 GCA_016783225.1 Dehalococcoidia bacterium
CGTACCCGAATGCCGAAGAGGAGCTCAATCGCTGGCTGCCACTGGTAAAATGGATAATGGCGATTCCCCACTATATTGTTCTCTGCTTCCTCGACATCGCTGCCTGGGTGGTTGTAATAATTGCCTGGTTTGCCATTTTGTTTACCGGCCGTTACCCCCAGTCCCTATTTGACTTTGTAGTCGGTGTATTTCGGTGGTCGCTAAGAGTAGTTGTATACGCCTTCTTGTTGACCACCGACCGTTATCCACCTTTCAGACTCAGCGACTGATAAATCAAAGATTCCAGGGTGGATGTTCTCCGTCAACGTGGAAGTTTAACTGAATTCCTGGATCGGTTCTCCAAAGCATTCGTAACGCCTGAGGTGCTGTCCTGAAGGAATGAGAAAGCTGGACGATTTGAGCAGATGGGAAGTCTACTCTTAGGAGGTTAATATGGGTGCTGAAGAGATGAGCCAGTCAGGCCATGACACGAGAGTCATAAGAGGAACGACTGCCCACGATTGCGGCGGAAGATGCCCGCTCAAGTTCCATGTCCAGAATGGAGTGATTGTCAGAATCGAAGGTGACGACGCCGAAGAGCCACAACAACTTAGGGCCTGCTTGAGATGCCGCGCTTACCGACAATTTGTCTATCACCCGGATCGCCTCAAGTTTCCAATGAGAAGGGTGGGTGTTAGGGGGGAGGGCAAGTTTGAACGGATATCATGGGATGAAGCCCTGGATACCATAGCCGGGGAGTTGGAGAGGGTTAAGGAGACATATGGGAACTCTGCCATTTTTCTGGGTGTTGGTGGTGGCTGCCTGGGAGCCTTGCATTCGGGCCCTGTTGCAATGTCGAAGTTGCTGAATATGTTTGGCGGTCACACCACCCACTATGGTAACGTGTCATCTGAAGGTTGTATCTGGGCAGTAATGACACAGTATGGCACGGTAATGGTTGGTAACAGCCGAGAGGACCTTCTCAATTCTCGCCTGATAATCATGTGGGGATGGGATCCGGCAAAGATGATTTCTGGTACCGATACCATGTTTTGCCTCATTAGGGCGAGGGAAGCGGGCAGCAAGATTGTGGCTGTTGCTCCCAGATACCATGACTCGGCAGCAACCCTTGCCGACCAATGGATCCCTGTCAGGCCAGGTACTGATACGGCTATGATGATAAGCATGGCCTATGTAATGATAAGAGAGAACCTTCAGGATCAAAGATTCCTTGACACGTATACTATAGGGTTTGACAAATTCAAAGATTATGTTGTAGGCGTGGAAGACGGCATTAAGAAGACACCAGCATGGGCCGAGCCCATCACGGGCGTTCCTGCGGCTAGAATAGAGCAACTGGCCAGGGAATACGCTACTACAAAACCAGCAGCCCTTATGGATGGCATGGGCCCTGCCCGCAGTGCCATGGGAGAGCAGTTCACACGGTGTGCGATGACTCTGGCAGCAATGACGGGAAATATTGGTATCCCTGGGGGGCACGCCGGGGGAGGACTTATGGGACTACCTGTAGGGCACATGTTCCGGGCTCCTAGGCTGCCGGTACCTAAGAACCCCGTTGAAGCCGGGGCTCCCCCTGTGCGTGGCTCTCTTGACCTCAATAGTCGTCTGGTATTTAGAATACACACAAACAAGATGTTTGATGCCATGCTCCGGGGAAAGGCTGGTGGCTATCCCACCGACATCAAGTTCGCCTGGTTCTGCTGCAACAACTTCTTGAATCAACTCGGGAATACCAACAAAGCCGCAGAGGCCCTTGAGAAACCAGAGTTCATCGTAGTTCCGGAGCTGTTTATGACGCCGACGGCCAAGTTTGCTGATATCTTGTTGCCTGTAAGCATTGATGTGGAGAGGAACGATTTGGCTCGGCCCTGGCCGTCGGGTCCTTATTATTTATATGCAAACAGAGTTGTTGAGCCTTTGCACGAATGCAAATCGGACTTCGAAATTGCATGTGAGCTAGCTCCTCGGTTAGGAATTCTTGACTACAGTGACAAGACAGAGGACGAATGGCTAAGGGAATTTGTGAAAATGGCGCCAGACATGGCTGAAGATATTGCTGACTATGATAAGTACAAGAGAGAAGGCATCCACCGAGTCAATCTTCCAGAGCCGATAGTTGCCTTTAAGGAGCAAATTGAAGACCCGGGAAATAACCCTTTCCCAACTCCATCAGGAAAGATAGAAATCTATTCTCAGCGAGCAGCAGATCTCAATAACCCGCTTTGTCCTCCTATCCCGAAATACCTAGAAACTTGGGAGGGCCCAAATGACCCTCTAGCAAAGACGTATCCTCTTCAGCTTATCACAGATCACCCGAAGGTCAGGGCTCATTCCACAATGCATAATGTCCCTTGGCTCAAAGAGTTGGACCCCCAACGGTTATCGATCAATCCTGTCGATGCTGAGGCCAGAGATATCAAAGATGGCGCTGAAGTCATTGTTTTCAATAGCAGGGGAAAGGTGGCTATTCCGGCATGGATAACTGAAAGGATAATGCCCGGAGTAGTCTGCATCTTTGAAGGTGGCTGGTATGATCCAGATGATGAGGGGATAGACCGAGGCGGATGCGTCAATGCGTTGACTCGGGATGAGTATTCAGCGGGTGGAGCAACCACCATGAATACAGCACTAGTTGAGGTGATAAAGGAGGCCTAAAGGGCAATGCAGATTGGCTTCTATTTCGATCAAACGCGATGCACCGGGTGTGGCGCTTGCATAGTAGCCTGTGAAGATTGGCACGATGTGCCAGCCGGGCCAGTAAAGTGGATAAGGGTGCTTTACAGCGAAAGAGGTGAATTCCCAGAAGTCTTTGTGAGCCACATCGTCGCACCTTGTTACCATTGTGTCAGCCCTCTTTGCATACCGGCTTGTCCTGTCAAAGCTATCTCAAAAAGGGAAGAAGATGGGATAGTTGTTGTCGATAGAGAAGCGTGCCTGGGTAATGTGAAATGTAAGGTCGCTTGCCTGAAGGCTTGCCCCTATGACGCACCCCAATTCGGTCCGGAGCCGGATGCCAAAATGGAGAAGTGCGACTTGTGCCTGGAAAGATGGGGGGAGAACAGGAAGCCTGTATGCATTGAGGCATGCCCCACGAGGGCACTCGATGCTGGTCCCTTAGACGAACTGGAAGCCAAGTATGGAAACACTAGAGAGGCCGACGCTTTTGCTTATTCCGAGAAGACGATGCCGTCTGTCATCTTCAAACCGAAGCGCTGGGAACCAGGGGTTGAGACGTTGTGAACCGGGGCATTGGCTTGCGGCAACAAAAAGGGACGTGCTGATTCCCAGATCAAGAAGGGTGCAAGGTGGTTTTCTGCTTGAAATCGCGTCAGAGCGTTCCGACGACACCCCGAAATGGATTTACACGTTCACACTGTATACTCAGATGGTAGTTCCGAGCCAAGGGCTGTGATAGACAAGGCCATCGCTCTGGGCATAAAGGATTTGGGAATAACAGACCACTATGGTGGCCTTGAGCGGTACTCCATTGTATCACTGGCCAGACTTGATGAATATATCGCTGAACTGAAAAGGCTTAGACAATTGTATCAAGCCAAAATAGATGTCTGGGTTGGCCTGGAGACGGCAATCCTTGATGATTTACCTTTTTCCCAATTGAATAAACTGGATTATGTCGTATTTGAGGATATAGAAATGAATCCAAGGTTGGGCTACTTTGTCAGCCAGGTTAAGCCTAATTTGAGGATTCCGGTGGGGATGGCTCATCCACAGATTCTCCTTTTGGAGAAGTCCATTGATGTTCTGGAAAAAGAAGGAATCTTCATTGAATTGAACACGCACTACTCCGACAGATACAGAGGTAACTGGGCAAGAACCGTCTGGAACAAGCTAGCTTCAAAAGACATCTGCATCTCAGTGGCTTCGGATGCCCATGATATCAGGCGGGTTGGAGATACTGGCGATGCTGTCAGGTTTATTAAGGAAAACGGTCTATCTGAAAAGGTGTGGTTGGACAAGAAGCGTCAACCAGAGCACTCTCCCCGACACGTTCGAAAACACTCCTCGTCTGACCTGAAGCCCCGTTTCTAAAATGGTTGAGTCTCTGGCTCAACTGAAGGATGCTACTAGTATTTGAAGGTGCCGGTATCCCGGCCACAGTTTTTCGTGGCATACCGTAGTGCCGCCGTCACCCTCCGAACAATTGATTCCTTTTCATTAACAGGGACAGGTCGCCTTCGGCAGTGTACTTCTGTTCCAGTACTGTGACCAGCTACCCCGCCCGTTGGACAGCTCGGCCGGGACCCCTTTTGCTCTGTCGGTGCTGCTTGCGGTAGAGTGTGCGGTGCGCGGACCGTCGTACTTCCTATGTCGGCGCTCACACCTCATTCCCATCTGCCCATGCCTAGAATGACCGCCGCCGCTATTACGATGATGCCGATGATTAGTATCGGTAACCAATCTCCCATTCTGTTGCCCCTCTACAAGGCCAATCGTAGTTGCCAGACTGAAGTGGCAGTCAGGGCTTGGGCTTCCGACTTAAGGCTCACAAGGATGTAAGGACAAAAGGCGGGAACCTCTTTTCCTGCCGACACGTGTTCCTACGCGGATTCTACGATATCGGCAAACTCCTCAAGCCCTAATTCGGTGAGTTTGTTCAGCGTGGGCACGCCTTTCTGGACATCCCAGCCTCTCTCTCCGTAATAGCTATCGAGCATTTCATCAAGGTTGTCTCTAGTAAGACGCCGTCCGAACCAGTCGGTCAAATAGCGGTCCCCTTCACGGGCTGGCAGTGGAGTCTCGATGTTCTGGAGGTATACCGGCGGTATCCTGTCGTCTTCCCTGTTGAATCCTTCCCTAACGTTAAGCAGCTTCTCCAAATTGAAGACCCTCTCCCCGGCTCTTAGCAATTCGCGCGGAGTCATGTCAAAGCCGGTTGCCGCCGAGTAAACGTCTGATAGCCACGGCATGTCACGCATGGGGTCATTTGCCCAATGAATTGCGGTATCGCAGATGCC
Source organism: Dehalococcoidia bacterium (assembly GCA_016783225.1). Next base: position 4,977 of record JADHWZ010000060.1, read on the forward strand.
CAGGAGATTGTAAGCGGTCTCGGCTTCACCACCGTACTTCTCCAGCCTGCCAGTGTCGAAGGAATCCTCGGTGAAGATTCTATTGAACTCTTCTCTTGTTATCCCCATCTTGCTGGCGTCTTCTCTTACTTCGGCAAACGAGATTTCGTCTCTGGACCAGTAGGTAGCCGAGTGAGTATGCTTGGCCTTGGCGTCTACGATGCTTCCGATGCCCATGCAGGGATTGAAGCCCGCGCCCTGCTTAAAGAGAGAGGGCCAGATTCTGGCATCCACCAAAAGATCGATGCCCTTGGTTATGGCGCATCCGGTCTCGTAGTCCGTTGAAGCATCAATTCCCAGCCTTTCACAAAGCGGATACCATCCCTCAGCCATGATCGCGCCAATGTCTTGTCTGCGGACAATCTTCTCCACAAGCGCCAGATAGTAGTCCAGGTCTCCTATTTTCAACTCTAGCCCTCCCATGTCGTCCTTGGATAGGCCGCCACGCTCATATTGCTGAGTGACAAACCACATCATGTTCAGGGTCGTCGACACGCACAATCCATAGCTATTCATTCTTCCTAGTAATGTGAAGGCTTCTCCGTAATCCTTGAGCTGGAGTTGCATTTGGAGCATGGAGGGTAGAGAAGGAAAACTGCCCCCAAATCGGGCTCCCTTGTACCTTCCCTCCTTTACTTCGTGAATGGACTTGCAAGCACACATGCCACCGCTGCAACCTTCGATGCCTACCATCAATTCGGTGAGCAGTGTGCCTGTTCTGCCCTTCCCTAGAGGGGCTGTCGCTTGATAATTGGGATGACCTGCAATCTCCTGGCGTTTCCTCTCCACTACCTTCATAAATCGTTTCCCGTCTGCCATCTTTATTCCCTTCTCCCCGAGAGTCACGATGGCCTTGAGATTCTTGGCACCGGCAACTGCCGCGGCAAAGCGTCCGGCGTTATGCCAGTCATCGGTCCAGCCCAGAGAAAACCTGACCAGGTTTTCCCCCGCTTGGCCGATAACCCACGTGCCGCAATTCCCCGTCTTGCCTCGATGCCTTCTCCTCAATATCCCGCCGACGTCATAGACGTCCTTCCCCCAAATATCGCTGGCATCGCAAATCTCCACAGCTTCATCTGTTACCTTCAAATAACATGGCTTCTCTGCCCGTCCGGTGACAACTATATGGTCATAGCCGGCATTCTTCATCATAGCTCCAAAGCGGTTGCTGCCAAACATCGACGTGGAGATGAAGTATTTCTTCCCGTCCTTGCTTGCCGGTATGGAGTATTTTGTGCTGAGATAGCATTTCCCGCTTCCAGGAACAAGCGTACCCAGCAGGGGGCCTGTGCCAAATACGAGGACGTTTTCCGGTGATAGAGGGTCTATGTTGGGTTTGAGAATATCAAGAAGCAGATTTAGACCGACCCCCGGACCTCCAACGAATTTCCGGACGAGATTGGTATCCAACGGCTCCTTTCTAATCTGACGGGTGCTTAAGTCCACGTGAAGGATATTGCCAGCATGTCCGTAGTATTCCATTCTTATCCTCTCTTTATTCGGGTGATGGCGCCAAACTCACAGTGCCTGGTGCACAGGCTGCATCCCTCCCTGCATTCGTCCGTGAACTGTATATCATCGGGTGGGTTTATCACTATGTAGGATTTCTCTGGGTTAAAGGCTCCTGTGTAGGTAAAGGAACATATCAACTGGCAGCGCATACACCCCGTGCATTTGCCAACATCTGTGCTGATATTCAGCTTTTCCATCTCAATAAATCCTGTTGCCTTGTGTCAGCCCGGAGCTCCCAAAGCCTATCCGGTCGAGGTAATTCATTAGAGGAGTAGTAGCAGCACACAGATGTGAACCCCCCGACCAAGAGCCTATCGGACTCTGTGGCTAATTCTACTTAAGTTGTTACCTTTTGTCACTTTCTTGAGGTTGGCGACTTCTGATTTCGGGTGATGAACTTGAGCGCTGGCCGGAATCTCAATCTCCAGACAAGACTGACTGTTACTTGGGCTGTGGTTGAGTGTTGGCCACATCGCTCTCACTGTGTTCGCTGGCTTTGGCCGTGGTGTCACCCAAGCACCTGAGTAGTCCATTAAGATTATCCCAGAAGTCGCCAACATTTGTGCCGCTCAAACCAAGTTCCCGCCTAAACCGTGAGAGGATTGTATTTCCGTACTTATTCGCCTCCCAATGCCTTCATGCCTTGCTCAGCTGCGTGTATCAAGGCGGGGTCAGTTGATAATTCGATAGTCTTCTTGAAGTCGGCGATAGCCAGGTCATGCTTCTTCTTGGTGTAATAGACCCACCCCCGATTGCAATAGGCTATAGCTAGTTCCGGGTCAAGCTCAATGGCCATGTTCAAATCGACAATAGCCGATTCGTAGTATTCATCGTTGAAATACGCCCAACCCCGATTGGAATAGGCTTCCGCCAGATAAGGGTCGAGACTGATTGCCTTGCTCAGGTCAGATATTGCCAAACCATACTGGCCATTGCTGAGATAAGCGGCACCACGATTGCTGTAGGCACTAGCCAGATCAGGGTCGAGCTCGATGGCCTTATCCAGGTCCGCAATAGCCAGGTCTACCTGCCCGGTGGCACCGTAGGCAATGGCTCGTTCACAATAGGCCACCGCCATATCGGGTACAAGCTCGATGGCCTTGCTCAAGTCAGCAAGAGCGGAATCATACTGACTGTCAGCGCAATAGAGGGCACCTCTTTTGTAGTAGGCTACAGCACGAGCAGGGTCGACATCGATGGCCCTGCTGTACTCAGCAATGGCATCATCGCGTTGCCCTTGCTCCAAATAGGTATCACCCTGACTAATGTGACCTGCCGCTTCATCTGCACATGCCAACACAAAGGACGCTAGCAATGCTGTTGATACAAATAGCATCGTCTTGAATCCAGGTTTCATCTTTACTCCTCCGCCTGATAGTCGACAATGGGACTTGCTGGCCGGGCATTCAAGCCCTGCAGTCCTGCCCTTGTGGAGTTCCAGCCACTAGATGTAGCTCGGCAGGTAACATTCATTTCACTATTGTCAACACTTCGAAAGAGAAAGTCAAGCTAGCCTGTGGAAGTCTCTGTCAATGAATTCGAGGCGGCAGGAAAGTCTTGGAAGCGCAGGTTGGGGCTATCGGCAGTTTCCTGTGGCAAAATAGACTCAAATGCGTCTGTGTAGCTCATGAGAGTGAACGGCTGGGAGACTCGGTTTTGGGCTTGCTCGAACACCTTGACAACCAGTGAATAGGGGTATTGACATGGCTATAGTAGCTGATTTCACAAATGCAGGACCAAACATAGTTCTGGAGTTGTCCAGGGCTGACGGAAGAAAACGGCGTGGCCAATAGGAGAACCATAGTCCTGAGTACTGTGGCAATGTCCCTTGTGGTGGCGTTGGCTGTGTGGGCGGGCAGTCGGCTGTCCACTTCAGACATCAGCCAGGAAAACGAAGCTCTGCAGTCCCACCTGGCGTCCATCGAAGCCGAATACTCCAAGCTCCAATCGGCTTATGATGCTCTAGAGGCCCAGTTCTCCCAGCTCTAATCGGATCATGATGCTCTAGAAGTGGAGCATTCCCGGCTCGACTCGGATTACATCAGTTTGCTGGCGAGGTATACGGCGTTGAAAAAGATAACGTAATTATCCCCTGGGGGTAGGTAGACACATCCTCTAGGTGTACATCAATAGACTGATGCGAGGACTAAGCCTGCAATAATACATATTAGGCCAGAAATAAGCGACCAAGAGGCATATCGCTTCATCTCCCTAGCTAGTTGTTTTTTTGGCTGCTAACGTTTCCAAGCTCAAAGCCTTGCTTTGGAAATGCAGGCTTGTTCCTGCTATCCCTAAACTTAGTCCCAAAGCGAATAAGAAAAGTGCTGCTGTATTCATGGCATACCTCCTACAGTCAATTATATTTATTGGCTTGGGGCAGGTCAATCGCCTTGATTCTTTATCTTGTAGTTGACTGTGTGTCCCCCAGAAAGCCAGATGCCCGTAATTACTAGGTCTGGCTTGCCTGTAACCGCTGACGTAACTGTGACTGTTACGGAGCTAGTAATGCTGCCGCCTTCATTGGTCGCTGTTAGACTATACGTAGTGGTGGTGCTTGGCGACACCTGTTCAGTGCCGCTTGGATCAACGCCGCCGACCATGGGCTGAATGTCAACCGTTGTGGCGCCGGAAGCATCCCAGCTTAGGGTTGCTGCTTGCCCGGGGTTAATGGTCTCAGGGCTGGCGGTGAAGGAGTTGATAACTGCTTCAGCCGGTTCTTGAGGTGCACCCTGATCGCCGGTACCGCAACCGGTTGTCGAGCCAACCAATACAATCAGCGATACTGCAATCAAGGTCCAATAGCATTTGTGCTTCTTCATGTTAACCTCCTGCAACTTCGGATTGCGCCCGATTATACATGCAGCCAGCGAGCAACGTAAGACCCGCTGTACACCTTTTTGGAGAAGGAGCAGAGCAGCTATGCCCGTCCAGATTCCTGCCATTAGGGGGCTTCATGCCGGGATAGCTTGGTACTTTGTCGTGGTCCTAAGACTATATCCTGAGGTCGATATCAGCGGCCACCGCCTTTGCCCCCTCCACCACCAGATGAACCTCCGGACCCTCCCCCGCCGCCTCCTATACCTGGCACAGCTCCAGGGTCTATGGATGGAGCCGGAATGCTGGGTGGGCTACCAGGAACAATGGTGCTCTGCTTACCTTCGGGTATCGGCTGCTCCTCTCCTTGGGCGATAGCCGACCACTGCCCCTCTATATTGTCTATCGTGGTGGTGCCGTCGGCAGCCACAGTCACGTCGGCTTCGCTACCCCGAACCACAGCTGCGCCAGCAGGAGTCTCAATCTCATACCGGGAAGCAGGGTCAACAAGCTTTTCCACCCGGCTCTTGGTCTTGCCTATCTGCTGCCAGAGCCTGATGATAGTAGAGCCGGTATCCTCGGAAATACTCAAGTCAGTAACGCCGACCTCAGTGTCGGCTTTTAACTCTATGGTGCTACCCTCGGAGAAGGTGATTACAGCCCTGGAAAAGACACCAGTCTTAATGCTGTCACCCGCCTCCAGAGTCATGTCTGCAGATGCCTTGCTCCACGTGTCAGTACCGGCTTTCATTACCAATACATCTCTGTACACTCTGGTGACTATGGCTATCTGACCGGAGGTTGACGGTTCGGATGAGGATGGCAGCTCTGAGGCCGCAGGTTCTGAAGGTGCGGATTCTGAAGGCGGCGACTCTGAAGGTGCAGCTTCTGAAGGTGATGCTGCCGATGGCTCTCTGCCGCCAGTTAGACAACTGGTTAAACAAAGCGTTGAAGCAACTATAGCCAAGACCAAACTAACCACAGTAAGCCACTTTGCATATCTCATCTTAGCCTCGTACTTGCGTGAATTGCAAACAAATCTCTGCCCCCATTATATATGTAGCCAAAGCAAAATGGAATACCCTTGCGCAGGTTTGCAGTGAGGGTTGAACTGAATGTGTCCGCACATGCGAAACTGGCTTCAATCTCCGCTGGCACAGTGCTTTGGGGCTGGGCTATGGCATCGTACTTACTTCTGGGGCTCGATAATCACCTTGATAGAGTTCTGGGCCTCGGCGACGAGTTGGAAGCCTAAAGCCGTCTCTGCTAGACTTAGGCGATGGGTAATCATCTGGCGTATCGGAACAGTGCCAGCCTGAATTAGTTCCAGCGCCGTTTGGTAATCAGCAGGGCTGCCGGCATAGGAGGTGGTGAGTGTTATATCGTTGCGCCAAAAGAGCTCGTTTATGGAAATTGGAATGGTAACGCTGGAATTAGTCGGCGCAAAGAGGAGAATAGTGCCCCCACGCTCGACTGATTCCAGGGCTTGGGCAATGGCCGCTGTCGCCCCCGTGCACACTATCACCAGGTCAGCCAGGCGACCCTGGTTAACCTGACGCAGGCAGGTGGGCAGGTCCTCTTCGGCACGGATTGTAGCATCAGCCCCAAACCGTTGCGC
>JADHWZ010000061.1 GCA_016783225.1 Dehalococcoidia bacterium
CCATATTCTGTCAATAGCTACCGGATTCCCCCCAGACATCTGACTAAAGACCACCCTATGCCCCCTTGCGCGGGCAATTGGCTTTTCGCCCTTTCGAATCTCGATTGCAACGTCAATCACAGAACATCCAGGACGTCACAACACAAGCTAGAGTCCCAGCTCAACTGCTATGGTCTCGCGATGGAAATCGATGTTTCCAGCGGCGAACTCCGCCGCTTTGACACGCCGGTAGTAAAGGCCAATATCATGATCCATAGTGAATCCAATCGCCCCATGAGCTGTGATACCGTCAACGCAAATCCGCTGGTAGGCTTCACTTGCTTTCGCCTTGGCTATGGAGACTTGCAAGCTAGATGGAGAACCAACACTTATCCCCCACGCAGCCTGATAAAGAAGATAGCTAATTCCTTCAACATCGATGAGCATATCGGCCAGCTTGGTCTGAACTGCTTGGAAGGAACCGATGGGCCGCTCGAATTGGACCCGTTCCTTGGCATAGGCGCTGGTCATGTCAAGAACAGCTTGACACGCCCCCGATATCTCAGCACTCTTCAAGATAGCCCCTCTTTGCAATATGAAGTCCACTATGTCCCATCCCTGACCCACATCACCCAAGACGCTGCTCCTGGACACTCTGGCCCTATTGAAGCTGACCCGGCACTGTCTGTCCGCAGCTATTGTCGGGATCACCTCCACCTTTAGAGCTGGGTCCTTGGCATCGGCTACAAATAGCGTGATCCCCTTTTCAGGAGCCTTTTCATCTTCGGTCCTGGCTACCACCAAAAGATAATCGGCTACGTGCGCATCCTGAACGAAGAATTTCTCGCCTTCAAGAATGTAGTCTTCGCCTTCCAAGCTGGCGCGCAGTCCTATCTCTGATGCCCCGTAACTGCCTGACGACTCGGTTAAGGCAAAAGCCCAAATCGCCTCACCCTTGGTTATCGGGGGAAGGAACTTCGCCTTCTGCTCACCTGTACCATACTCCAATATAGGCAACGCGCAGAGGACAATCGTCGGAAAGAAAGGCCCGGGCAGGATATTCCTCCCCATCTCCTCCATTAAAACGGTCAACTCCAGGAAGCTTGCACCTGCTCCTCCATACTCCTCGGGAAAGACGAGTCCCATCCACCCCAGTTCAGCCATACTGTGCCACATCTGTGGGTCATATCCTTTTTCATCTTTCTCAAGCTCTCTGACCTTAGCTTTCGGGCACTGTTCAGCTAGGAAATCCCTGGCTAGGGTTCGCAGCATCTCTTGTTCTTCTGAAAAACCGAAATCCATGCCAACCTCCTGCAACCTTCTAATATGACTTGGGTAAGCCCAGCCTGAACTGACCTATGATGCTCTTCTCTATTTCAGTAGTGCCAGCAGCGATCACCTGACCAGGGAAACCCAGGTATGAGCCCTGTACAACACCCGCAAGCCTGGCCCATTCGGAATCTGGGTCCACCTGAGAGAAGGCCCCCAGAATCTCAGCGGCCGCAATAGCAAGCCGCCCAGCTACATCATCACTCATAACTTTGTTCCTCGATGATTCATAAATGGGAATTTCGCCCTGGCTCAGCCTCCAGGTCAGCTGCAAGGCAAACAACTTCAGAATTTCCAGCTCGATAGCCATATCAGCTAACTTGAGTCGAATCACAGGATTCTGGGACAGAGGTGTGCCGTCATACTGGGTGTTCCTGGCATATTGGATTAGCTGTTCCAACATTCTCTTGAAGCCTCCGTACGTGATAGGAGCCAGGCTACGTCTCTCAAAGGCCAGCGCCTGCATCAAGTGATACCACCCTCTGTTCTCATCGCCAACCAGATTGGACGCGGGAATCCTCACATTATCAAAGAATACTTCATTGAAATGATGACGACCATAGTAATTCAAGATGGGGCTGACCGTAACTCCTGGGCTCTTCATATCCACGATAAAGAGGCTAAGTCCCCGGTGCTTCTTGAGAGCCTTGGAGTCTGTTCTAGCCAGCAGCCAGCACCATCTTGACCTGTGGGCAGCACTGGTCCATACCTTCTGCCCGTTAATGACGTACTCGTTCCCGTCTCTCACCGCTCTGGTCTGGAGATTGGCAAGATCGGAGCCGGCGTTGGGCTCACTATAGCAGGTGCACCAGACGCCGTCCGGCTCACCCGAGGCAATCAGTGGCATGTACTTCTTTTTCTGCTCTTCAGTGCCAAACAGCATCAGACAGGGCCCCACCCATTGTACTCCGCTTATGCCCATGAACGCTCCAGGTATCCCCCAGTAGCCTATCTCCATCTCGTATACGGTCTGCTCCAGAAGAGAAGCATCCCGGCCCCCGTATTCCTTTGGCCAACTCATAACGAGCCATCCTTTTTGGGCTAGTTTCCTGGACATAGACTTCTCGAATTCCCAGTCTCTGCATTCCTGATCAATGGCAGTAGCGCCAACCCACCCGGCGGGTAACTCCGCTTTCGCAAAGTCGCGAATCTCATCTATCAGTACTTGCTCTTTCTCACCGAGTTTGAAATCCATTACCTCCCTCCTTGATGCTGAATTACTAAGCAGTCCACCCGCCGTCCATGCCCACCACAGAGAAAAACCTAGTCACGCATAATACCCGTTGGGCTAGACGGCCCACCTTGCCATCAATCGCAGTATTTCCACGCCGCCACTTCTTCCCAGCGTTCTTTGCACAACTACCAACTAGGGCTCACCTTCCTTGCAGCCGACCACTCATCTAGCAATCAACCACAGGGAGGCGAACCCTAGTTGTTACTTATCTCGGAAAAGCCAAGCGGAAAACGACTCATTCTTTCGGCGGTTGCGGTGGCGCAGGATTCACCACCCCCTGCGTTACCTTCTTGGGCATAAGATCAAACAACTCGTCCAGCGTCCAGATTCCGTCTTTCTGGATACTGCCCTTCACTTCTGGCTCGGAGAAAATTCCAATTTGACCACCGCCGACGAAGAAATTGCAACCGTTAATATTAGCCGCTTCATCGGTGGCCAAGTATACAACCAAGGGAGCTATCATCTCAGGTGTAGCCCTTTCGAGCATTTCCACAATGTCTCCCCCCGCGCCGACTGAAGCTGACCCTTCGGCCTTAGACTTCTCCCAGGCAGCCTTCAGCTCCGGTGACAAAGTCATCCTCGTCCCAGCATTGGGTCGGATGGCATTGCAGGTCACGCCGTACTTACCCACGTCTCTGGCTACTGTCCTGGTGAAACCAACGATTCCCTCTTTGGCAGCGCTATAGTTCGCCTGCCCCATGTTGCCGAGCCCAGATGTAGATGAGGTATTTATTATCCTCCCACTTCTCTGTTGCCGGAAGTAGACACAAGCCGGCTTGGCACAATGGAAATGGCCATACAGGTGGACTTTCATGACCAGATCCCATTCCTCCTCCGACATGTTGAACACCATGCGGTCTCTCAGGATACCAGCATTGTTGACCAAGATATCGATCTTGCCAAAGGCATCAATGGCTGTCTTGATGATGTTTTCACCACCCTCTGGAGTGGCCACCGAGTCATAGTTGGCAACAGCTTCGCCACCCTGCTTCTTGATTTCCTCAACTACCTCGTCAGCTGGAGAACTGGCGGTGCCAGTACCGTCAGCAGCCCCACCAAGGTCATTGACCACTACCTTGGCCCCTTCGGCAGCCAGAGCTAACGCCTCGGCTCTGCCGATACCACGTCCGGCACCAGTAACCACCGCTACCTTACCTTCTAGTCTTTTCCCCATTTGTTGTACCTCCTTTATCAGAGTACTTGCTCTTGGCTGCTCCACAAGAACTCCGCCATGTTGTGGCCGATGGAGCAAAGCGCTTGCCCGACACTCAACGAGACCAGCAGCCCTGCCTATCCTCTACTTCGTGAAGGCAGCGCAACCACAGCTGAGCCCGGCGTAGTCTTCTCCCCCTTTTCATTCTCCACCCATATCTGGCACTCAACAAGGTGCTCACCGTTTTCCTCGTACTTGTTGCTCACCACGCCTTTGCACCACCACGTCTCGCCGTCATGTGGTTGCTCCATTGTCTTCATCTTGCGTGGATAGTCCATACCGCGGTACCGACAGGATAGCTTCTTCAGCGCCCCTTCTTCGCCAATCCAGTCCGTCATCAACTGCCCCAGCCAGGTTCGTTTAAGCGCACCGTGGACAATGGGCGCACCCACACCTTGAGACTTGGCAAAGTCCCCGTCGTAATGTAAAGGATTGAAGTCTCCCGAGGCTCCCGCCCACTGGACTAGCATCCTCGTTGTTGCAATCTTATCCAGCGGAGTGACTTCAGTCCCCACTTCAACATCCTCGTAGTAAAGCTGTTCGGCCATATTTCCTCCTCAATCAGAAGATGACGCAGGAACAACTCAAAAACTGATGAACGTCGCTTTGCTTGTCAGCGCCACCTGGCCCTCTTGATTCACGAAAGTAGTCTCCGCCGTCGTGAACATTGTCTTGCCCATGCTAGTATCTTTCTCAACAATATCGGCGATCTTAGTCGTGGCAGTCAATATGTCCCCGGCTCCTATTGGTATGAAGAACTCATACTCAATGCCCCCATCGAGCAATCGGGGTGGTGCGCCAGCTTTGACTACAGTCTCGACCAATTCGAAAAGAGAGCTCCCAGTTTTGACTGGCCAGCCGGTGAACCCTGGAGGGCACATCACCCTACCATGTTTGCTCTTGGCGGCATACTCAACGTCATTATAGCGAGGGTTCGGATCACCTATGGCCTGTGAATACCTCTGGATTGCCCCCTCTTCCACTTTGTATGTGGTCGGCTCCGTCGACGCGCCGATCAGTTTCCTCAACTCATCAGTTATTATGGAACCTTCAGCCATAGCCCAAGCTCCTTTCAGCTCGCTTTATATCAAAGGCCCACGATAAACATACTGATAACATTCATGGCCGGAAAACCACCGAGATTATGGGTCACACCGAACTTGGGATTCTTCACCTGTCTCTCCCCACCTTTGCCCTGGAGCTGCTTGTACATTTCATACATCATCCTCAGCCCAGAGGCACCGATAGGATGACCGAAGCACTTCAGCCCCCCGTCAGTCTGGATAGGTTGCTCGCCATCAAGATTGAAACGGCCAGCATCAATATCCTCTCTAACCCTTCCCCTGGGGCTGAACTGCAAATCTTCCATAGTCACTGCTTCGGTGATTGAGAAGCAATCGTGAACCTCAGCCATGCTTATCTCTTCACGCGGATTCTTTATTCCTGCTTCCTCATAAGCTCTGGCCGCAGCACGAGTGGTCGTCTCAACGTGAGCCCCGTCCCAGTTAGTGTACATCATTTCCTCGCCTGAACTTACAGCAATCTGCAGGGCCTTGATATAGACCGGGTCAGGTCTGAACTTCTCGGCCATGTCCGCCCTGGTCACAATAGCTGCTGCCGAACCGTCACTGACCCCGCAACAGTCAAACAGCCCCAGCGGCCAGGCAATGATGGGAGCATTCATTATCTGCTCCACACTCACCTCTCGGCGCAGGTGGGCCTTCGCGTTCAGAGAACCATTATGATGGCTCTTCGCTGACACCTTAGCCAACATATTCTTGCCTTCCTCGGGACTGAGGCCGTATTGGGCAAAGTATCTGGTAGCCATCATGGCAAAAGACCCTGGAGCAGTCATGTTTGGACCGATAAGCCTGAATTTTGTCCCCATCAAGTTCTGCCCCCCGGGAAGACCCCCATACCCAGTATCCTTGAGTTTCTCTACACCCAGAGCCAAGGCGATGTCGTAAGCCCCAGCGGCCACCGAGTATGCGGCACCTCTCAAGGCTTCCGAGCCAGTAGCGCAGAAGTTCTCTACTCTGGTTACCGGGATGAACGGCAACTTCAGCGTAGTGGCCAGAGAAGTGGCGCCTTTGCCCACGCTATGTTCCTCGAAGTGTGTCCCAAACCAGGCCGCCTGGATATCTTTCTTCTCTATGCCTGCATCCTCGATAGCTTCTTTGTACGCATCAATCATCAGGTCTTCAGGGCCTTTATCCCACAACTCTCCAAATTTGGTGCACCCCATACCTATTATGGCCACCTTGTTCCTTATGCCTTCTGCCATCTGTTTTTGCCTCCTGACCGACTTTTTTTTCGAGCTACTAAGCGGGCACCGGCGTTGCCTTCCAGAAATAGCCGTGAACGCCGCGGGCCTCATCGAGATACCTTTTACGAAAAGTCATTTCCACGGGCAGGCCTACCTTAACTGACTCAAGGTCACTATCAGTGAAGTCGAACCAGAATCTTCCTCCCCCTTCGAAATCCACCAAACCGTAAATTGCTGGCGGGTCGATGCTGGCGGCTAGGTTATCACCCGTGTAAGTGAACAGTATCCCCTTCTTATCAGAGAAAGGATAGTCTTCCATTTCATCAACGGCCCCGCAATCAGGGTTGACACATATTCTCTGATAAGGATATTGGGGCGTGCCACAACGTTTGCATTTCGAGCCGCAAAGGGCCAAAACCGTTTTTCGCTCTCTGAACAACAAAGACATCGAAGTAGCAGCACTCTCCTCACCGCGCATCCCCAGTTCCATCGGGGCAAGGCTCCGGAAGGCGAGGTATTTCTCGTAACTGGCAAGCTCCTTCTTATTGGCCAGACTGTTCTTGATCCCTCGCCTAGCCCCCACCTTGGCAATTCCATCAGTCACCTGGAAGAACAGGGCATCACTGCCATTTCCAAAGCTGGCGACCAAGATCTTGTCTCCTGGCTTGGCATCCTCGAGCGCCGCTACCAGCATCATTAGAGGCGAAGCCGATCCGGTGTCACCCACAGTGGCCAGCATTGATTCCTGAATCTGGCTCGGATCGGCACCCAGGCGTTTGGCTATAGCAGCATGTTCCCTGGGATAGAGGCACGGGTAAACTACCTTGGCGAAGTCCTGAATGGTTAAGTTGTATTTCTTCAATAGCCCAGAAATCGCCTCAGGGATGATCTTTGAAAAGCCCGAGTCCCGAATAAACCTGTCTTCCCAGGCATGCTCAAATCTCTCTCCAGTTGACTTCCATCGGTCTGGGAAGTCATAGGAAACAGAGTAGTGCCCCTCAAGAGTAGCGACCACCCCGTCATTCCCTACGAGAAGCGCTGCCGCACCATCACCGTAGAGGTGCTCCTGAGGCCCACCAGGCTTACCCACCCGGCAATCAGAAGCGCAGACCAGCACATCGCTTGCGTCTCCTCCTTTTACAGCATCAAGAGCCGCAAGGAGAGCACCGGTCCCCGACTTGGTAGAGCCAACGAAGTCAGCAGTCCTTATGTTGGGCTGAAGGTCAAGAACAGCAGCTACTATCGCCGAACTCTGTCTCACCACATATGGCTGAGTAGTGGTGCCGAAATACAGACCGTCTATCTTCTGGCGATCCATCCCACTCAAGCAGTCAATAGCCGCAGCTACCGCCATGCTGAGGGTATCTTCATCCCAGTTGGCGACTGCCTTCTCCCCCGGCGCGGGGAACGTCCCCAAGAACCCCACCGCTGAGAAAATCGTGTTGTGGTCTATGCGATACCGCGGTATATAAGCCCCATATGATGTAATACCTGCCATTTTACCTCCTCAAGAAGTTTCGTTGGGCCTTGAGAAATATATCACAGGCTTCATCACCTGTCAATTCATTTGACGCGTTCATTCACTCACAGAAGGTAGCACGATTCCGGCTTCCGAGCAAAAAAAACATCTTGGCTTGCATAAGACATACCGCTTCATTGCTCCCTTTGATGTCTCCTGCTAGAATTAGAGGTACAAGAAGCGTCCGACGGGCCTCCGCAGTCCATCGCACAGTTCTCGCTATTACTACCAATGAATATTCTTTCAACGTCTCAGCTAGCCTCTCTCATCCAGCGTTTCCGCAGCTCGGAATTTGCTTTCGGCACTACCCTGGCTGTCACAGTCGGAATCGTTGCTGGACTCGGTGCTGTCGCCTTCAGGTGGCTAATCAGGTTCTTTCATGAGCTCTTCTTTGACTATGGCGCCGACATACTAGGCTTTCTGGGACAGTACTACGTCATTTTATTGCCGGTGCTCGGCGGGCTCATCGTTGGACTTCTCATCCATTTCAGTGGTGCCCGAGAGACCAAGGGGCATGGTGTCCCCGAAGTGATGGAAGCAGTGACTACCACAGGAGGGCGCATTCGGGCCCGGGTAGGTGCCATCAAGGTGCTAGTTTCATCCATAACCATTGGCAGCGGTGGTTCAGCAGGTAGAGAGGGACCCATAGTGCAGATCGGCTCAACCATCGGTTCAATCTTGGGACAACGTCTCAAATTGTCTCAAGAGTGGATAAAGACGCTGGTCGCTTGCGGTGCAGCCAGCGGCATCTCGGCCACGTTCAACGCGCCTATCGCCGGAGTGTTCTTCGCCCACGAAGTGATCCTGGGCAGGATCTTCACTCGGCATTTCGGTTTCGTGGTCATCAGTTCAGTGCTTGCCGGTGTCATTGCCCACGCTTTCCTCGGTGACCTCCAGTCCTTTAACATACCCACCTACGCCTTGAATACTCACTGGGAACTCGCGCTTTACTTCGTACTTGGTGCCGCCTGTGCCCTGATCGCCGTGGTCTTCATACGCACCTTGTACAAGACTGAAGACATCTTTGATGCTGCCAGAGTACCTGGATATGTCAAGCCAGCGTTAGGCGGCATTGCCGTCGGCCTCATAGGACTATACAATCCCTGCCTTTTCGGCGTCGGCTACGACGGAGTCGAACAGGCCCTTTTAGGCAAACTCGGCCTCGTCACTCTGGTGGCATTAGTGCTACTGAAGATATTGGCCACCTCCTTCACACTGGGTAGTGGCGCGAGCGGGGGCATTTTCGCTCCCAGCCTGTTCATGGGAGCAATGTTCGGAGGCATCTTCGGCGACATAGCTAACCGCGTCTTCCCTGGCCTCGTGGCTCCCTCTGGAGCCTATGCCTTGGTCGGCATGGCAGCGGTTTTCTCCGCTGCTACCCGGGCACCAATTACGGCAATAATTATCCTGTTTGAGATGACCAGAGACTATGCCATCATATTGCCCCTTATGTTAGCGGTGGTGGTCAGCACCCTGATATCTTACAGGCTCAGTCGCGACAACATATACACTCTGAAATTGAGGCGTCAAGGCATTACGTTCCGCCCGCGGGAGGAAGTTGACTTACTGGAAAAGGTCAGTGTCAGAGAGGTTATGACCCGCAACTTCCCCACAGTGTCACCCGAGACAACCCTAGCCCAAATAGCAGACAGGTTTGCCAAAAGCAGGCATCACGGTTTCCCTGTGGTCGATAAACAAGGCAATCTCAAGGGTGTCGTCGCCTTAGCTGATGTAGAGGCCAACATGGGCAGCAGCGAGAATCTTACCGCAGCCGATATAGCCACTACAGAACTGATCACAGCTTACCCCGATGAGACATTGCACGATGTAGTCCACAGGTTAGGAAGCACCGAGGTAGGCCGAATACCCGTGGTCGACAGAAAGGCACCATCTCGCCTTGTGGGCCTCCTCCGTCGACGCGACATTGTGAAGGCGTACGCCAAGGCAGTGTCAAAATCGGCCAAGGACTGAAGCAGAATGCTTCCCACAATCCTCCGCGGTTCTGCATTTGAGCGTCTTTTTGAAGCTGTGCTATAATCTTGCTCAGAGAGTGAATCTATGCTTGATAGGCTGGAGTCAATTGAAAAGCGCTATGAAGAGTTGAGCCAATTGATGGTCGAACCGGAGATATCCACCGACCTACCACGCTTGCAATCATTGGCTCAGGAGCAGGCCAGTCTTGAAGATATCGTGGCCAAGTATCGGCAATACAAGGCAACTTCCAAGACGATGGAGGAAACCCAAGCTATGCTTGACGACGGCCTCGAGCCCGACATGATTCTTCTGGCCAAAGAAGAACTGAATGACTTGAAGCAAACCCGAGACAACATTCTCCAAGAGTTGAGGCTATCCCTACTGCCGAAGGACACGAACGAAGGTAAAGATGCTATTGTAGAGATCAGAGCCGGGACCGGTGGCGAAGAAGCAGCCCTTTTTGCCGCTGACCTTTTCCGCATGTACAGTCGCTACGCCCAAGATAAAGGTTGGCAGGTGGAAATTGTGGATAGTAACCAGACTGAGGTTGGTGGCTTCAAAGAAGTCGTTTTTGAAGTCAAGGGCAAAGGGGCATTCAGGCAGCTGAAACACGAGCGCGGTGTCCACCGAGTACAGCGAGTGCCCGTCACTGAAGCCTCGGGACGAATCCACACCTCAACTGCCACTGTAGCCGTGCTCCCTGAAGCCCAGGAGATAGAGATAGACATCAACCCCGATGACCTGAAAATGGATTTCTTCCGCAGCGGTGGAGCTGGCGGACAAAATGTGAATAAGGTAACCACCGCAGTCCGCATTACCCATTTGCCCACAGGTATAGTGGCAACTTGCCAGGACGAACGCTCTCAACTGAGAAACAGAACGAAGGCTATGGCAGTACTCCGGGCTCGCCTTTTCGACCAGGAACAACGTAGACAAGTTGAAAAGACGACCGAGGCACGCCGGTCCCAAATAGGTGGCGGTGACCGCGCTGAAAAAGTCCGCACCTATAACTTCCCTCAAGACCGCCTCACTGACCATCGTATCAACTTGACTCTCCACAATCTGCCACGCATTCTCGACGGTGAACTTGACCAACTCATCGAAGCTCTGGCCACCAGTGAGCGGGCCAAACACCTCGAAGAAGCTCGACTATGATTTTGGCGCAAGCGCTTCACCGGTCCGCTCGCATCTTCAGTCTCAACGGCATAGAGGATAGCCATCTTGAAGCTAGGTTCCTGCTACAGCATCTGTTGAGGATTTCGACTGCCCAGCTATACACTCACACGGAGCGAGTCCTGAGCCAA